>JBJKQC010000398.1:0-6018 GCA_046705745.1 Dehalococcoidia bacterium | reverse complement strand
GAGTGCCCCGAGAGATTTCTCCCCCGATTCGTCCTTCCGGCTGCCGGAAGGATACGGGGTCTGCGACCTTCGGTCGAAATGACAGAACGGTCGCTATTGTTTTAACGGGCTAGGGTGCTGGTCGCGCCGGGTGGCATTATAGGGGATGGCGCGGCGGGGCGGCGAGGGCGGGTGGCTGGTATCATGCGGCCGAGACGATGGGACAGACTCGCGAGGTGGGCATGACGGCGAAGCTGATAGACGGCAAGCAGATGGCAGCGGAGGTCCGCGCGGAAGTCGCGGAGGGGGTCGCACGGCTGAAGTCAGAGAGAGGCGTGACGCCTGGCCTTGCCGCGGTGCTGGTGGGCGACGACCCGGCTTCGGCGATTTACGTGCGCAACAAAGGGCTGGCCTGCGAAGAGGCGGGGATGTTCAGCGAGACGATCCGGATGTCGGCTTCGACGACACAAGATCAGTTGTTGGAGCTTGTACGAAGGCTGAACGGCGATCCCCGGTTCCACGGGATTCTCGTACAGCTCCCGTTGCCTCCGCAGATAGATGAGCGGGCAGTAATACTGGCGATCGATCCGGACAAGGATGTGGACGGCATGCACCCGATCAACAGCGGGAGGCTGCTGGAGGGCAACCCGCGGTTCCTGCCGGCGACGCCCGCGGGCGTGCAGGTGATGCTGATGCGGACGGGGAACGACCCGGCGGGCAAGCACGTGGTGGTGGTGGGTCGCAGCAATATCGTCGGCAAGCCGCTGGCCGCGCTGCTGATGCAGAAGGCGCCGGGTGCGAACGCGACCGTGACGGTGTGTCACACCGGCACCAAGGACATTGGCCATTTCACGCGGCAGGCGGATATCGTGGTGGCGGCAGTGGGCAGGGTCAACACGATCACGGCGGATATGGTGAAGGAGGGCGCCGTGGTAATCGACGTGGGCACGAACCGATTACCGGACGCGACGAAGAAGTCCGGGTCCCGGCTGGTGGGTGACGTGGACTTCGAGGCGGTGTCGCGGAAGGCGTCGTTCATCACACCAGTGCCCGGCGGCGTGGGACCGATGACGATCGCCATGCTCTTGACCAATACGCTGCGCGCTGCGCAGTATGCGGCAGGGGTCATTGTTGGCGTTTGACTGAGGTGCGCCTACGCCCAATGGGGCAATTGCCCACTGGCTCCCAGGGTATGATGTGACCCCAATAGCCGGGGCGCCAACATTCCCAAGGAAGGAGGAGGGAGAATGGCTGCGTCAGCCACCACAATGGGCGAGCTTTACGTGAAGGCGATGGAGGCCACCGGACGCTTTGTCAGCGCGGTCCGCCCAGACCAGTGGCACGTGCCCACGCCGGACACGGAATGGGACATGCACACGTTGGCCAACCATGTCACGAGCGAGAATTTCTGGGCCGCGGAGCTTTTCCAGGGCAAGACCATCGCGGAGGTGGGCAACCGGCTCGATGGCGACCTGCTGAAGGACGATCCCATTGGCGCGTACAGCCGGTCGGTGGAGGCGGCGCGGGCGCAGGTGCTGAAGCCGGGCGCTATGGAAATAACCACCCACCTCTCTTTTGGAGACTTTCCCGGCTCCGAGTACGCCAAGCAGCTCTTCCTGGACTTGCTGGTGCACGGCTGGGACGTGGCCAAGGCGGGGGGCCAGGACACGCGGCTGGACCCGGCGCTGGTGGAGCGGTGTATCCCCATTGCCGAGGAGATGACGGCGATGGTCGGGGACGGGGGCCCGTACGGCACACGCCGGCAATTCGCGCCGGCCGCTAGCCCGCAGGACCGGCTGCTGGCCATCATGGGCCGAAGCGAGGACTGGCGGGCGCCGTAGAGGGACATTTCAGGGCGAGTTTCAGACGCGCTTCTTCGACACGATGGACCCCGCGCGTATCCCTTAGGGCCAAACGTTTCCGCCCCCCGGCCCGCTGCTTAGCGCCTCCCGAAATAGTCCGACGTCTACGCGGTTAGAGTCTATTGACACACGAGCACGGGGGGCATATTCTTCCGCAACTAGACCGACCGGTCGGTCTAGTTGCGGAAGGGGCCTCGATTGCGAAGGTCGCCGGTCCTCACCAGCGCGCGGGTTGAGGTCCGGGTGGGCCTATTGATGTGTCATTGGCAGGGGGAGCGAAGGAGAGCGAGGATGCGAATCACGAAAGATCAGGTGGAGGTCAGGTTGGACATTCCCGGCGCCGTCATCCGCCAGCATATGGATTTTGGCGACGCTACCGATTTCAGCACAATCAGCTGTGAATACTTCACACTGGCTGCCGGGCTGGATACGACGCCGATCTTCAAGGGGCTGGAAGAGGACCTCTGTCTGTGTCCCCACTGGGGGTTTGTGTTAGACGGCCAACTGACCACGATCGACGGGGCCGGCAAGCAGGAGACGGTGTGCGCCAACGATTTGTTCTATTGGCCTCCGGGGCACAACGTGAGGGTCGATGCAGATGCGGAGATCGTCATGTTCAGTCCTCAGCGCGAGCATAGCTGCGTCATCGACTACATGATCGAGCAGACGAGGGGCTAGAAGCAGTCATGGGCGCCCGGAGAGGAACCCCTCTCCGGGCGCCGAAGGCCACGGATAGTCGTAAGCCGGGGGCATACAGGCGATAATGCGCCAATGATGCATTCAACCAAGCAGCGCTTGCTGGACGTGGGACTTCCGATGCTGCTCAAGCACGGGTACAGCGACCTGGGCATCCAGGCCGTGCTTGCTGCCACCGGGACGCCCAAGGGGTCGTTTTACCATCACTTTAGGGACAAGGAGGACTTCGCCCTGCAGGTTATCGACGCCTACATGGGGCAAGTCCACGTAGTGCTAGATGCCTGCCTCCGGGACGAGGCGCGGCCTCCCCTGGAACGCGTACGGCGGTTCTTCGAGCTGACACAGCAGAAGTACCGAGAGGAAGGATACATGGGCTGCCTGCTGGGTGGCCTTGGGCAAGAGCTTTCAGGCATCAGCGAGACTTTCCGGCGCAAGGTGGAGGAGTGCTTTTCCGTGATTGCCGAGAGCATGGCCGTCTGCCTGGAGGAGGCCCGGCGACTGGGCGATATCCCTGCTGAGTCCAACGTGCGGCAGATGGCAGACCTCTTGGTCAACTGCTGGGAGGGCGCGGCCCTGCGCAGTCGCCTGCGGAGGGACCCAGCGCCGCTCAACGCGATGCTGGACTTCTATTTCGACTCCGTGGCCACCGGCTAGGGACATACGGACGGTGCGAGGACTGGTCAGAGGGCCGGAATGGCCAAAAGGGCGCACAGGCCGTGCGCCCCTACGGCCAGTAAGGGGCGCATTCATCGTGGCGTGACGGGGAGCTGGTCCGGGGCGTCTGGGGCGGCCTTGACCTCGAAGACGCTATTGATAGCGGCAATGTACTGGTACTGCCCGATGGTGGCGGTGAGCTCCACGAGCCAGCGCTCGTCGTGGCGGGCGAGGAGCGAGTCAAAGAGGTCTTGCTCGATGCGATTGGTGCGTAGGAGCTGGCGGACGAAAGTGATGATGTCGCGCTCGTCGGGCTCCAGGGCGCTGACGTCGGCGTTGTTGCGAACCGCCTCGATCGCCTCGTCGCGGGTGCCGGCCTTGCGCCCGACGTTCACGTGCGCGGCCCACTCGTAGGTGGCGTCCTTTTCACGGGCGACGGCGAGGATGATAAGCTCCCGTTCTTTCATCTGGAGGGTGGACTGAGTGCGGACGTGGGCGCCTGCCTCCATGACTTTCTGGGCGAGGCCGGGGCTATGCATGAGGACGGCGAAGGGACCGCGGACGCTGTGGAGGACTTCCACGATGGTGTCGAACTCGGCGTGTCGGTTGGCCGGCAGCTCGTCCTTGCTGGTGAGCATCTTTATGCGTGGCATGGCATCTCCTTTGTGTAAGGGTGAACAGTAAACAGTGAACGATGAACGGTGGGGCGCCGTTCGTGGTAAGGCCCAGGCCGAGCGGCGCCCGCAAGCGCGGGCAGGTGGGGACGTTCAATTGGACGTCCCTGCGACCATCTGGGCAAGCGCTATTCGAAACATAGATGCCCTCGATCATGGCGTGCTAGTCCCGGACTTCGAAGACGGCCTCGACCTCCACGGCGGCACCTCCCGGGAGGGAGCCGGCGCCAACGGCGGCTCGGGCGTGACGGCCTTTGTCGCCGAACACGTTGACCATGAGATCGGAGAAGCCGTTGACGACCTGAGGGTGCTGGCCGAAGTCTGGAACGGCGTTGACGAGGCCGAAGACGCGCACGACACGCGACACTTTTTCCAGGTCGCCAATGGCGGTCTTGACGACGGCGAGCGCAGATAGTCCGCAGCGCTGGGCGGCGTCGTAACCGGCGTCAATGCCGAGGTCTGCGCCGAGTTTTCCCGTGAGCATGGAGCCGTCGTACTTGCGGGGGATGTGGCCAGGCACGAAAAGCAGGTTGCCGGTGCGGACGAAAGGCACGTAATTGGCGACGGGCGTGGAGACGTTGGGTAGGGAGAGGCCCAGATCTTTTAGGCGCTGCTCCGCATTAGGGAGACGTTGCTCGGCAGTAGGCACGGGTTCCTCCATTGGTGTGTCGTATGGGGTGTCGTGCGGGATGATAGCGCACCCAGTGCCAGGGCGCTGCTCGTTCGAGCATGACCTACAAGCAAGCACAGGGTAAAGAGACCGTGTCATGTGCGGGCATGGGAACTTTTTCGAGTCTCCAGCCGTCTGAAATACCGGAGGGTTAGCCGTCTCGATGGATAGTCGACTTTTGGAAGGGGGCTCGGAATGAAGCGGTGGATTTTCGGGATCGTGCTCGGCATTCTCGCGCTGATCGTGGCTGTGCCGATCATCGTGGCCCTGGTATTGCTGCCCGCGCGGAGCGAGAGTGGGTCTGGCCTCGGCAACGACAATCAGGTGCCGTCGGACCTGGAGGCGGTCAGCGTGCAGGACCGGCTAGCGGTACAGCTCACGTGGACGCCGGTACACCAAGGGACCGCGACGTATGTGCTGCAGCGGACGGAGACTAGTGGCGAAGAATCCTGGGCGGACATCGCGCAGCTCGACCCGGGCGCGAGTAGCTACCTGGATAGCGCGGGCCTACAGAGTGGGGTGACGTATCGGTACCGCATCTACGCGTCGGACCCGAGCGGCGGTTACGGGCACTCCAACGTCGCCAGCGCGATGGCTACGGCTCTTCCGCAGCCCTCGTAGGCGAGATGTGGCCAGATGGGACATGCGGTCTTCGCAGAAGGCCGGTCATGCTGGGCCGACCGAGGTTTACTCAAAGGTGGGAGGCCGTCATCCTGTCGGGTCCGTAGAGTAGTGGAGGAGGTGAAAGTATGGGCCAACTTCGCGCTACCGCCGAACGGCGAATTGCAGCCCCTGCCGAGCGCGTCTACCGGGCTATCGCCGACTTCGCCAATGAGCATCAGCGGTTCCTGCCGCCGGCGTTCTCCGACTACCAGGTCGAGCAGGGCGGATTCGGCGCCGGGACAATCATTTCCTATCGGCTGACGCTGGGCGGGCGCACGCGCCTATTCCGTACAGAAGCGAAGGAGCCATTGTCCGGACGAGTGCTAACGGAGTCCGATACGCGATCGAGCATGGTCACCACCTATACGGTCACACCAGCGGGGGAAGATTGCCGCGCGCGGATAGAGACGACATGGCAGGGCGGATCGGGCTTTGGGGGGCTCGTGGAGCGGATTGCGGCGCCCCTAGGCCTTCGCCGGTTGTACGGCGACGAGCTACGGCGCCTCGGGGAGTATGTGCGGTCGGAGGACAGAGCTGCCTAGTCGAGGACTGGGCCCGTTGAATGGCCCCGACCCCAACATTGGTCATCCTTGAGCGGCGGCCTCGCCCCATGTACCATCGCGCCATTCGACAGTGGCTGCCGCTGTGGGAGGACGCATGGAAGAGCGCGCCTGGTACAAGCATCTGAACCCCGTCTCATTCCTGGACCGCAGCGCCTATGTGTATCCGGATAAGCCGGCGGTGGTGCACGGCGACGTAACTTATACCTATACTCAGCTAAAAGAGCGGGTGAACAGTCTGGCGGGAGCGCTCAAGCAGG
>JBJKQC010000397.1:0-13675 GCA_046705745.1 Dehalococcoidia bacterium | reverse complement strand
AGCGCGCGTGCTGCGAGACTTTGGCGCCATCGTGGTGCCTGGGGGCCAGACGATGAACCCCAGCGCGAAGGACCTGCTGGACGCCGCGGAACGGGCTAACGCGGACAACGTCATCGTTCTTCCCAACAACAAGAACATCATCCTTGCAGCGCGCCAGGCTGCGGAGGTACGCGGAGGCGGCATTACCGTCATCCCTTCGCAGAGCGTCCCACAGGGCATCGCCGCGCTGCTGAAGCTGAGCCCAGACTCCAGCTTCGAGGAAAACGCTGAAGCGATGCGGACCGCATTGGGAGATGTGCGGAGCGGTGAGGTGACGATTGCTGTTAGGTCCACTCAGGTAGACGGCAAAGAAGTACGTCGGGGCCAGGCCATGGCCTTGCTCGACGACCGCTTTGCGGGGACCGCCGGGACGCCGAATGATGCGCTAGTCGTGCTCCTTGAGCAGGCGGCGCCCGAGCCAGGGTCGCTGGTCACGCTTTACTTTGGACGGGATGTGAGTGCGAATGAAGCCGCAGCCGCGGGCGCGGCGCTGCGGGAGCGCTTTGCTGGCGTCGAGGTCGAGAGCGTGGATGGGGGCCAGCCCTATTATCACTACATCGTCTCCATCGAGTGAGCGGAGGGCAATGTGACCGTTAAGGTCGTCACTGACAGCACATCCGATATGCCCAAAGACTTGGCTCGGGAGTTGGGCATAAGCATAGTTCCGCTGTATGTGTACTTCGGCCCAGAGGTCTTCAAGGACGGGGTAGACATTACCCATGACGAATTCTTCCGTCGCTTGATAACCGGTAATGTGTTGCCCAGGACTTCTCAGCCCAGCGTCGGCGATTTCCTGGACGTCTACCGCACGATCATGGAAGCAGGCGACGAGGTGGTCTCTGTTCACATTTCCAGCAAGCTAAGCGGCACGGTCAATTCAGCGCGCAGCGCCGCCCAAGAGCTTCCCGATGCCAGGATTGAGCTCGTGGATACGAAGCTGGCCTCTCTTGGCCTAGCGCTGGTGGCGAAAGCGGCGGCGGAAGCCGCCAAGGCTGGCGCCTCCTTGCAGGAGGTCGGCCGAGTGGCCAAAGAGGTATCCCAGAAGGTGGACCTGTTTTTCGTGCTGGACACGCTTGAATACCTGTACAAGGGCGGGCGTATTGGCCGCGCGCAGGCATTGCTCGGCAGCCTGCTCTCCCTCAAGCCGGTGTTGAAAGTCGTGGACGGCGAGATACACCCGTATGACAAGGTGCGCAGCCGCGCCAGGGCACTGGGACGGCTCCGGGAGATCGCACGCGACGGCGGGCCGTACGAGGAGATTGCTTTCATCCACGAAGCGGCACCTGGGGAGGTTGCCGCAATGGGTAGTGACCTGCAAACGCTTGCCAAGGAGCCTGTGATAACTGGTCAGATTGGACCGGTCATAGGCACCTATACCGGGCCGGGAGTTGTTGGTCTGGCGTTAAGGAAGCCCTGAATTCGCGGCACGGGACTTATCCTTCCACCGAACCGAACGGGCTTTTCACGAGTCCGACAAAGTGAGCGGCGGGCCAGACGGCCCGCCGCTCACTGCGCTTCTCATCAAAGGCCTGATCAGACTTCCGCAGTGGAATGTAGCCAGTCCGATGCCCATGCGCTGTGCCCCTCTGGCCGGAGCTTCAGCCACACCTTGCCGCCTTCATCGGCGGGGTTGTGACGCTCTCCGTACAAGGAGACCGATCCCTGGTCATCCACATCGATCTGGTACTCGATGCGCTCCCCAACGAAAAGAGCGGACTGGACGGTGCCCTTGAGCACGCCGGAGGGGACCTGACTCCCATCGGCGGGAAGGACCTCCACGTCTTCGGGCCGCACACCAATGAAGACGTTCTCACCGGTCTTGAGGCCGGCTGGATCATAGGTGCGCCCGAACACCACGCAGTCTGGACCGCCCTCAACGGCCACCGCGACTTGGCCGGAAGGACTGGCGCTCTGCACCTTGCCTCTCAGCAGGAGCGTCTTGCCGATGAAGTCGCGGACGAATTCATTTGCCGGCTGCTCGTACAGGATCCGCGGGCTGCCCTGCTGTTGCACCACGCCTAGATTCATGATGGCGATGCTGTCGGACAGGCTCAGTGCTTCGATCTGGTCGTGGGTAACGAAGAGGACCGCGATGTTCAGCCGCTTTTGCAACAGCTTCACTTCCACCCGCATCTGCTCCCGCAGCTTGGCGTCCAAGTTGCTGAAGGGCTCGTCGAGCAGGAGAACACGGGGCTCGGTGACCAGCGCGCGGGCTAGGGCGACACGCTGCTGCTGGCCGCCGCTGAGCAGCGGGCCCGGCCGCTTCTCGAACCCGGCCATGCCCACCAGTTCGAGCGCCCTGCTCACGCGGTCCTTGATCTCGTGCCGGGCGAACTTCCGCGCCTTCAGGGGGAACGCAACGTTTTCCTCCACCGTCATATGCGGCCAGATAGCGTAGGACTGGAACACCATGCCCACGTCCCGCTTCTCAGGGGGCAGCCAGTAACGGCGCTCGGTAATGACCACCGCCTTGTCGCCAAAGTAGATGGAACCCTTATCGGGCACTTCCAGGCCCGCCACCATGCGCAGTGTGGTGGTCTTGCCGCAGCCACTGGGGCCGAGCAGCGTAACGACCTCGCCGTCGGGGATTTCGAGAGACAGGTCCCGCACGGCGGGCTCGGCGCCTCCTGGGTAGGTCTTCCACAGGCCTTCCAGACGCATTGCCGCGGTGACATGCTCGTCGGCGGTCGTTGCTGCTTCGCTGTTGGTCTTGGGGGATGGCTCTGGCACTTGCTGAGTCTGTTGCATTACTCCACCTACTTCCCACTTGCATTGGACCGGCTAACCGGCTGCGTCCTCTGAATCCCTGCAACTCTCGCTTCAGACGGATCAACCAGACTTCGCTAGTGGGGGCAAAGAATCGCACGGCTTCGAGGATGTGTCAACAAATAGTGATACGGACTAAGAGCGTTGTAGCGATTCATCAATGGCTTCGTCTGGAGGGGAGCGATACGCGGCATTCTGATGGCGCTCACTCCTGGTTGAGACCCTTGGTCAGATCCTTGGTGCCACCGTCTGCTCAAAGCAGGGCTAAGGCTAGCGCCGCGCCGGCCCTACTGGAATGCGTGAGCTCCGTGGCATGCGGTCGCCATGGTCCCACTCGTCCATCCCACACGCTCTCCTAAATGGGTTCCCACTGGCCTACCGTGCTCGAGCCGTCGGCGTTTATCCAGATTTCCACACGGTACGCCGTCGTCCCGTCATCGACGGTGATCCAGAACACGTTGTAAACGGTGATGGGGGCCGTGAGCCCGGTGGAGGCCCAGTACGCTGTTCCACCGTTCGACAATGCCAGCATCATCCGGACCGAATTCTGGAAGACGCCGCTTCCGTCCGCTCCCCAGCCGAGGGCCCCGTCCGCCTGAAGGGTGAATGTCCCGGTCTGGCCGGCCGCTATCGATTGAACGCCACCATTGCAGTTCGGTTGGAATTTGAAGTCGACCTGCTGCGAGTTGCCGGAGTCCACGTTGACGTTCGTCGCGGATGGGTTACTGGTGTACGCGTTGTTCCACGTCAGCCCGCCCGGGAGGTCGTCGAACATGCCGCATACATATATGGGCTGGGTCCAGCTGTTCTCGGCCTTAATCGTGTACTCGTACGTCGTTTGCACGCCGTAGGGCACGACCGCCTTGGTGCAGTTGGGAAGCACGCAGACCGTCTTCGTGAGGTGGAGCAGCTCGCCGGCGCATTGGGTGACCGACGGGCTTCCCACTGTGAGCTTGCCCGTGTCGGACGCCGTGCCCGTCGCCGCGCCGCCCGGGTCGACCCAAGCGATGTTGCAATAGGTGCCGTCCGGCGGGGCGGAGGAAGGGGTCAGGGCATGGAATTCCAGCGTCACGGTCGCCCCAGCGTCCACAGTCGTGGAGGCCTGCATATCCCATGTGAGAGTCTCCATCTTGCCCGCCGATCCCCACGGCGGGCTGACTGTTTCGATGGACGGATCGCTCACAGACGATCCTTCGAATGTCGTGGTCCCGCTCTCATAGGTAAACCCGGCTGGAATGCTGTCCCGGATGTCGACGAGCGTTTGCGGCTGACTGCTGATGTTCTGGACCTGAAGCGTATAGGTGACGTCGACGGAAGTCGCACCGGAGGAGATCTGGTCGGGGGTCGTGGTCGCCGGTTGAGTGGTCTGAAACACAACCGGCTGTGTCGCCGGCGTGTCTTGCGGGTTGTTCGCGTATGCCCACGTGATGGTGTAGTCCGTCCCGTCCAGAGTGACGGTCGCCGGAGCGCTCAACAGTTGGTCTAGAGGAGCGCTATCTCCGTTGTTGACAAGCGAACTGTCCGCCGAGAGCAGCTTGTAGATGGCGTACTGTCGGACTCCCCCGCCTCCGTATTGCGCACGCAGCAGGTCTCCCTGCACCTGGCTCTGCCGGGCCAGCGTAGCTGCGAAGGCCAGAGTGCCAATGGCCAATGGGAGGGCAAGCCCCATGAAAGCCAAGGCCAGGGTCAGAATCCCGCCGCGGTTTCCGCCGAGCCAATGTCCCAGTTTCATTAGTTCAGGCTCCTCAAGGCGGCCAAGGCTTGGACCGGCGCCGTCGAGTGCTTCATGGTCAAAGTCATGGTGAGCATGTCTCCGCTGCGGCCAAACTGAACGCTTTCCACGCCACGGGCCACGGCGATGGTGCTCCCGTTGAAGGTCCGTTGGAGGGTCTCATCGGCCGTGGAAGTGGAAAGGGCGTAGTCAACGGTCTGAGTGGCCCCGTTCAAGCTCCACGTCATCGTGATGCTGTCCACGGACGGGCTACCGTCCGCCAGGGATATGGTCTGCGCCTGCTCGACATCCCGAGAAAAGTAGCCAGCCGCCTGCCGCCAGCTCTCCGTAGCAGTGAGGTTGTCTTGCCAGCTTTGGTTCTGCTGGAGCACCGCGAACATGGGCGGCCCGACCATGGCGGCGCCCGCTGTGATGATGCCGACGGCGATGATGACCTCCACCAGGGTCATTCCGCCCTGGCCTCGGCACCATGCCGCCACTCGTTGCAGGAGCATCCGCATCAGGATGCCTCCCGGTACGTTTCAATGGTGAGGACGGTGGACCCATTACGGGTCACCTGGACCACGATTGCCTCGAAGTTCGAATTCGTCGAAAGGCCAGTACCGCTGGACAGGTATTGGGTTGTCGCTGTGACCCCATAGCCGGCGGGCGTGCTTATCAGATCAATGCCGCTATAGGTGTACGGCGGTGCCTCGTAAGGGCCCGCCAGCAGCGTCTCCATCTGGTTGCGACCGATGTTCTCCGCGACTGCGCTTTCCTGGATGCCCGTCGCAACCTTGTCACTGGTACTCACAGCCGCGAGCACGCCGGTCCCTGCCAGCACCAACACGGTGATCGCCACCACCGCTTCGATAAGCAGCGCTCCTCGCTCGCCGTCGCAGGCTTTGCGGAAGCGCCTCCGGACGAATCGCATAGCTGCCACTCCCGGCTCCAAATGCTAGGAGGGAAGAGCGCGGCGGGCATCGTACTATGGTCGGCAGTGCCGTGAGACGGCGCCGCGTTTGGCCGAGGGTCTTTCGGTGCTCAGCTAGGGCTCTGCACCGCCGAGTACTGGGGGCCGAGTAGCGGCCGTCCGGCCGGGCCGGGGAACGGTGGTGGGCAACACCAGCCGCAACAGACCCGCAAATACGCGCAACAGACCCGCAACAGACCCGCAAATGATGCGCAAATCAGCCGCAAACGAGCCGCAACGCGCGCAACACCGGAATCCTTTCCAGTAGGCCATGGCCCAGCGCAAGGGGCCAGGTGTTCCGGGATGTGCGCATATTTTTTCCAGTGAAGCGCCCGGCCGGGCGGGTAAACAGCAAGCCACCGGCGAGCCGGGGGTCTGCGACAGCCAGATACCGGGGCCGAACGGCATGGCTCCGGTTTGCCGGGAGGTCTTCGCCAGTAAGAGGCGAGTCCCTCTGGGATGGAATTCCGCACAACCCTATGTCGGTCACGTTCACGGACACGTCCGGACCGGAGCAAACCCGAAGCAATACCCGGAGCAGGTGCGCAGCAAGGCCGAAACACACGCGAAGCAAAGGCGAAGCAGACCCGAAGCAAAAGCGAAGCAAGCGCAGCACCGAAATGGGTCTTACCAGGCCATGGCCTGGTATACGGCTGCCCTGAACCGCGGCAACGGATGATTTTTTCTTCGGCGGGGTACGGGAAAGTCGGGCCGCGGCCTTCCATGCACCGAGGGCGGGTCCAAGGCCTGCTTGCTACGACCGGCCCAACTCCGCTGTACGGGCCGGGCTCGCGACAGAGTCGCAGCTTAGGACGGGCTCCAGGGTTCGGCCGGGGCACCCTGACCCGAAGACCCATGGGATGGCAGGACTCCGCCGTCTATTGTCATTATACCACCAATAGGCATCGCGGCGAAAGGGCCGGTTGGCACTGGGGAAGCAG
Source organism: Dehalococcoidia bacterium (assembly GCA_046705745.1). GTDB lineage: Bacteria > Chloroflexota > Dehalococcoidia > Lucifugimonadales > Australimonadaceae > JBJKQC01. The sequence continues at coordinate 7,245 of JBJKQC010000397.1, read as the reverse complement.
GCCTCAGATGGAAAGCTGTCATTCCGAGCGGAGCGAGGAATCCAGTCCCTTCGCTTCGTGGCTCTGCGAGATTCCTCGTCGGCCTTGGCCCCCTCGCAACGACAACCCCTTCACGCGGCCTTGGTAGCCAGAATCGGTATTAGCCTTCGACGCGCTTGGCCAGGTTCTGGCCGAACTCCTTCATCATGCTGTCGGCCTTGCGCCGGATGATCCCTTGGCCGAACTCACCGAGCTTGCCCATGATGTTGGCCTCGGAGTCCACCGTCAGCTCTGACGCGGATTCGCCCTTCGGCTCGACGTGCATCCTGATCCGCACGCCCACATCGCCGGGAACGCGCTTGTCCGCGCCCTCGCCGATCAGTGCGATGCGCTGGGCTTGCTCATCGACCTCTTCGACTCGGATTCTCCCATTCAGCGTCAACGCCACTGGCCCGACCCGGACCTTGACGGCGCCCACGTAGGCCCCGTCCTGGGGCTGCACGCTTTCGGCGCCGGGGATGCACATGCCGACCGAGGGGATGTCCGTCACGAAGGTCCAGAGCTTGTCCGCCGGAGCATTGACGGGATACTGATAGTGAAAGTCCATGGAACTCCTCCGCCGTCCCAACGGCTCGTGTTCAAACGCGGTCATCATACGTGGCGGCTTCGCGCCGCTGCAAGAAAACAGGCGGCGGCCAAGTTGACAACCCCATTTCGGTATACTAGCGTCGATGAGAGCGTGGGGGCGCCGAATAGGCTGAACAGACCGAGAAACTGTTTCAACGGCTCTTCCCGCTCGGGGAAGGCGAGGATGGTGGCCGGACCCACGGCCGGACAAGGCGTTGGTATCGCCAAGTCCGCCGTGGCGATTTTCCTTTTTACACCAACCCTCTCCCACCAGGGGAGGGCGTTTTGAAAGACACTCCAAAGGGCGGGGGTAACATGGCTAGGGAATACAAGCGGATTTCGGGCGACTCTCATTTGGAGGTGCCCGCCGAGCGTTGGACGCATCGGATCGATCCTAAGTACAGGGACCGGGGTCCGCGGAACGTGCGGCTGCCCGATGGCGCCGATGGCACGGTGGTGGGAGACCTGCCTCCGGTCCAGAACCCCATGGACCTGTATGGTGGCAAGGGGCGCGACATCTGGCACCCCTTCGGTCAGCGTTATGAAGACACGCCCGGCACTGGCTCCCCTGAGCAGCGCCTGGCGGAGCAGGACAAGGACAAGCTGGACGCGGAGGTCCTGTTCCCCGCGGTGGTGGCCGGTCCGCGCCTCTGGGCCAAGCTGAAGGACAATGAGCTTCAAAAAGCCATCATCCGCGGCTACAACGACTGGCTGGCGGAAGAGTACTGCTCTTTCGCCCCTGACCGCCTCGTAGGCGTTGGCGCATTGCCCCCCACGGGGTTGGATGATGCCATCGCCGAGATGAAGCACTGCCGGGAGCTGGGCCTCAAGGCCGTCGTGCTTACGCGGTTCCCCAACGGCGGGCCGCGGCCCCAGCCGGAAGACGATCGCTTCTGGGCGGAGTCCCTGGAGTTGGACATGCCCGTATGCATCCACGTGGAGTTGGACCGGTCCCAGGACCCGAACGGGCGTCTGTTGGACTACCCGAAAGAGCACGACGTGCTAAAGCACACGGAGCTGGCCTTCCAAGTGCAGCGGTTCGCCCGTGTGGGCGGCACCAATGCGGTGCAGCTCGTGCTCTCCGGGCTTTTTGACCGTTTTCCCACGCTCCAGATAGACCTGGCGGAGAACTGCATCGGGTGGGTGCCCTTCTTCCTTGAAATGGCGGACGTGCGCTACAACCGGCACATCCACTGGTCGGAACAATACCTGGGCTTCAAGCCCATGAAGCAGCTCCCCAGCGAGTACATCAAGCAGCACTTCTACTGGGGCTTTCAGCAGGACCGCTCTGGCGTGGAGCTTCGCAACCACATGGGCGTGGACAAGCTCATTTGGGCGGCCGACTTCCCGCACCAAGAGTCCGATTGGCCAAACTCGGACGAGATCATCGAGTACAACTTCCACGGCGTGCCGGACGATGAGGTGCGCAAAATGACGATGGAAAACGCTGTGCGGTTCTTCCACCTCAACGGGCGGTGATGCCGCTGGACGAGACGCTCGAAACGCCGTCACGCGCGTAGAAAGGTCCGGCCCGTTGGACTTGCCCCCGCCCGCCGGAGACGGCGCTCATTGGGGTCAGCTGTTCCGGCGGACGATCTCTTCGTTCAAGATGGTCGCGTAGCTTACCCAAAGGAGGTAGGGCACGAGCATGCCTGCCGCGGGGCCGTCTACCTTGCGCGCCTTGAGCTGATAGGCCAGCAGCGCGGACCAGAGCGCGACGATGTCGGCCAGCGCCGTCCGTGGGGCTTTGGCACCGAAGAACAACGGTGACCAGGCGGCGTTGAGTATGAGCTGTAGCATCCACAAGCCCAGAGCCTGAGATCGGCTGGAGGAGCCCTCCCTCCGCCACGTTCTCCAGGCTGAGACTGCCATAAGCGCGTAGAGGATGCTCCAGACGGGCGCAAATACCCAAGAGGGCGGATTGAACCAGGGCTTCCGCAGCGAGCGATACCAAGAACTCCTGGCGCTTGCACCGGAGATGGAGCCTATCGTGGCTGCCAAAGACGTGGCGCTAAGGAACCCCGCGAGCGCTAACAGCGATGCCCTGGTGACTGCGTTCCGCAAGCGTACCTCCCCAGCGGCGGAAGTCTCACTAAGCTCATTATGGGTTCGGGACGGAGGGGTGACAGGCCCATTGGGACTAGGCTGCGCACCGGCGAGCACCTACGCAAACTTGAGCGAACTGCGTTGAGGAACGGCTGTGGTGGCTGGCCTTTGCGTCTTGCGCTGCACCCGGGATTTGCTCCCGCCGCACATCTGTAAGAGCATTCGAAGGGTCTGCGCCGATGCTTTCCGAGGTCGGAAGTGCCATCAACGTCGGACCAAGCGACGTGGGGCCGGTCGCCTGACGTGGTGCGAGGGAAATGGTTTCGTGGCCCGGAAGTGTCCTGGAGCCACCGGAGGGATTCGAACCCACGACCTGCTGTTTACGAAACAGCTGCTCTACCCCTGAGCTACGGTGGCGCTGGCGCTGCATGCGCAGTTTACGATTGTAGCTGTCCTTCGCACAGGTGCGCAAACGCCGGGATCCCAGAATACGCACAGCTGCTCCCGCCCGTTGGGTATCGGATAGTGCTTCTCCCTTACCCCACATTGGTCCGTACATCGGTCCGTGGTCGCCGCTATCGGCCGCTATGTGTTGAGGACCTGGCTGCGCACGACGCCCACAAGCCAATCGCGGAACCTCTCCCGCGTCCAGCCCCGCTCTGTGACGAATAGATGGTAGACGTCAGGGCCGCTGAGGTCCCACAAGATGTCGCTTGCCTGCGAGCGATACGTCTGGGCGCAGTGCGCCCGTCTGGGACCGATGTCGGACCGGCGAGGCGCGGCCTGGATGCAGCGGCGCGAGCAGGAGCAGGCGGCCCGAGAGCGTAAGCCGCCCCGGATGGACCTGAACGGCCCGGGCTGCAGATGCTATTTTCGTAGCAAAAAGGTAAAGAGCAACGCTGCAAGAGTGACTATCAGGACAGCGACCAATACCATTGCCAATAAGGATGAGGACTCTAAAAATCCCAATCGAGATAGCCTCGCCGGTCATACAGGATGGAATATCAAGGGGGCGGTAAGGGCGAGGCGTTCACGAAGCGGCGGACGCCTCGGCCATTGGCCCCTTTGGCATATCGTCAGTGACGGTCACGACATAGTGCTCCGCGCCTCCCAGCAAGGTGATGGTGAACACTGCCATGGCATGACCGACGCTAGACACATCGCTGGCGTAGCTCCCGTCCTGCTCCTCCACCCACGTGAGTGAATCCCGCAGCTTTCTTGCCACGTCTTCCTGATTCATGCCCTGCCCCCTTAGGACACTGCTTCAACCCCCCCTTTAGCAGCTATCACAGCGTATCAGGGCGACCGAGGGGCATCTTTTGCCCATGGTCGCATCGATGCTAACCCCACCAATTCTTGTACGCCCAATTCTTGTACGCCCAATTCTTGTACGGCGGAACAAGCCGATTGGTTTAGGGAGAGGCGTTTCCCACCCCTCCTGTGCCTCACACAACCGGCACCTAGCGCGTGGAGCCGTCACTCATTCCCATGTCGACTCGGGTCACCATCACGGATTGGCCCGCTCATACTCATCAAGGCCCCTTAGCAGGTCTTCACCGAAACGTCGCATCGCCGGTGGTGCGATCAGCCGCTCAATGACACCCATGAGGCCCTATCCGTCTTGCGCTGGCGCTGCATGGCGTGCCCTGAGGGTTCAGCGCGTCTGGACTCAGGGTGGCTGACTGCTCGCAAGGAGGAAGGCGCCTTCCGGCAAGCCCTGCCTAACGCTTTACCGCCTAACCCCGTTACCCTTGGAGCCATGCCCGTGCCGCTTAGTCCGCTAATCATGGCCCCACAGTACCGTGCACGCAATTCCGTAAGGGTTTACACTGGCGGGCGCATCCAGCGAGGGACTGCAGAGTGAAGCTGTTCATAGCAGAAGAGCAGGGCCTGCTACGAGACGTCTACGAGAGCTTTTTCTCGGAAACCCCTGGGTTCCAGGTGTTGGGCGTATCGGCTGATGTCGGCGCCCAAAGCGTGACGCGGGCCGTCAACGGACTTCGGCCTGACGTCATTGTTGTTGGGGCCAAGGTCATACGCGGCCCGCTCATCGACGCCATTAGACGCCTCCATGAAAACTCAGATGGCCTGACTCCGGTGGTGCTTTGCAGTTCCTATGATCTCCTGGGCGCCCAGAGCGTGCTGGACTACCTGCAGCGGGCGCCAAGCGGCCTTGCCTTCGTGCTCAAGGAGACGGTGGACTCGGTCGAGGACCTTGCCGGCATTATCCGCGTGGCGAGCGCTGGCCATGTGGTGGTTGACCCCGGCGTGGTGCAGGACCTCATCGCGGTGCTCGATGCGTACTCGGGTTTCCTCGAGGATTTACCGCCCCAGGACCTTGAGGTGTTGGAGCTGATGTCCAAAGGCATGAGCGATGGCGCCATTGGCCGTGCGCTGGGGTTGCCGTTGGCTGCGGTGGGGCGCCGAATTGAGGCTATCTACGACAAGACGGGTGTGCGAACGGGCGCCCACGACCCCCGTGTGCACGTCATAACCATGTATCTCAAAGCAGTCGGCGCCTTGCCGGTCCGTGACTTCCGATTCGCGGAGTCTCGTTCTGCATCTCCTGTGGATGTCCAGTCTTGGACGGACCGGCCATGGGCGTTTCCGGAAGCCCAGGGCGCGCCTGATGACAACGACCTGGAGGAGAGGCTGGACGTTCCGCGCGGCCGCCGGTCCGCCGCGCCCGCCGCGAATGGTCGACCTAACGTCAATGACGGCCACGAACGTTCCGCGGCTGAAGACCCTCGGGAGGGGGCGGAGCCGTTAGCCGCTTCAGAGGACCCCCTGGACAATGCGCTGCGCCGTTACGGTCCTGACCTGCTCAAGGAGTTTGAGCGGTTCACCGCTTCCGCCCGTCCAGCCGACAACGAGACCGCTGCTCGATTATTGGAGTGGGCGGCGCGCCATGACCTCAGGATCAAGTGGGGAAAGGCCGGCAAGGAAGTAAGCTTCTCCCTTGCGCTGGACGTGAATGGCATAGCTTTTTGGCTCGTGACCGTGTGGGCCATTGGCGGCGTGGAGGTGCAGTTCCAGATGCTGGAGGCCCAACGCCCCTTTTCCGACGATGACAAGCGCGAGGAGTTGGCCGCACGCTTGGAGCGGGTCCACGGCGTCAGCATACCCCCCGAAGCCATGTCGGGCCGTCTGCGAGTCCGCTTGTCCGCGCTGCGTCAGCCGGAGGACTTCGCGCAGTTCATCGGCACCATGGACTGGGTGATCGAGACCATCACCCAGGCTTGGGTGCCGAAAGACTGAGGCAACCGCAGACGCGCATGGCGCCCCGGACTCGCGTTATGACCTCGGGCCTTTTGGTGCTCCGGGCGTGTCCGGCCGTGGCGGCAGTCGTGGCGTCTGCCACGTCACCTGGCACCCTGTATTCGGGCTTTGCTGCTCAGCGCCCACTTCCCAAGCTCAAGCTCTTGTCATTGTGGCCACAGCTTCTATTCCATGGGACGGCATTATGTGGTAGAATAGAACAAACGTTCCTTCTTCCATTCTGATGGCAAAACATCACTTTGCTCCCGCCCAGGGCTCCACCACCTGCAAACGCCTTCTGAAAAACGGCGGCGGAAGTGATGTTTTCATATCACTTTGGCGCCGGACTCCTCACTCCAATCCCCATCCAGAAGGCCACCATGCGTCCCAAGTCCGCTAGCCCCAAGCCCAAGCACCATCAGCACCTCCGGCAGTCCGCCGCCTCGCGTCCCATGCGGCCCACTGCTCACCGCTCACTGCTTACCGCTTACCCCTCACTGCTGACCACCCTACCGGCCCAATACGGCCCAACGTGCGGTATCAAGCGTGGAACCGCCCGCAACCGTATCGCCCACGCCTTCGTGACTTTGTGCGGAATAATTGCAGCGACGGCTTCACGGCCACAAATCTCTGCTCACTACCCCCTTGAAATACCGGCCATCCGTGACCGGTATCCGGCTGGATGCCATCATGGCCTGCTCGCCGGTTGGCCCGGTACTGCTACCGCCGCCTGCCGTAAAATGCCTGGCAGCCTTCCCTGTAGAAGAAACCCAAGCACAGCACAGACCCAAGGAGTCGCCCATGGCAGAAGCGGAGCTAACGTTTACCGGGCTGGCGGTTGCCCTCATGGAGGCGTCCCATCTGAGACTGAAGCGCGCCATGGACGGCCTGACGGAGGCGCAGCTCCACTTTCAGCCGGCTCCGGCCGCCAACTCCATCGGATGGCTCGTCTGGCACTTGAGCAGGTGGAAGGACCTGACGACAGCGCGCCTTGCCGGTGAAACGGAAGTCTGGAGCGCAGAAGGCTGGGCGGCCCGGTGCGGCCTTCCCGAGGACTACACCGGCTATGGGGACGGCCCGGAGCAGGTCGCCGCATTCCGCGTCGCCTTGGACCTCCTCACCGGGTACCGGGATGCGGCCCATGAAGCAGCCCTTGGCCGCGTGCGAGGTCTGACCGAGGAACAACTCAGTCGCCCCCATCAACACACTGCGATCAGCCCCGTCAGGCCCGCTTGGCGGTCGGTCCTTACCAACATCATCGACTTCACCGAGCACACCGGCCAGGTAGCGTATCTGCGTGGCATTTTGACGGGCCCTGAGTGGTAGGTCCTGTCC
>JBJKQC010000396.1:0-5553 GCA_046705745.1 Dehalococcoidia bacterium | reverse complement strand
ACGGAAGCTCGACTTGATGGGCAGTTCGATGATGTCGCCTCGCGGGTTGCTCATGAGACCGCGCATGGCAGCCATCTGCTTGATCTGGGCTTCGTTACCACGTGCTCCGGAGTGGGCCATGGTGTAGATGCCGCCGAACTCCGGCAGGTGCTTCTGGATCACTTCATCCATCTTGTTGTTGACATCCTGCCAGGCCGCAATCGTGCGGTTTTCCCGTTCCCGGTCCGTGATGAGGCCCAACTCGTACTGTTCCTGCAGGGCTTCCACCTTCCGCTCTGCTTCAGCGACGATGTCCGCTTTCTCCGCTGGCACCTGGATATCGGTAATCCCTATGGTCGTGCCGGACATCGTGGCGTAGTGGAAGCCCATGGCCTTGATCTGGTCCAAGACCCTCGTCGTCTCTTCGTTCCCGGCTATGCGGTAGCATTCCGTCACTAGCTCTTTGAGCGCCTTCTTGTCCATCACGACATCGTAACGGCGGAGGTGCTCGGGTAGGACTTGGTTAAAGATGATCCGGCCGGGGGTCGTGTCCACCCAGCCGTCAGCGCCGAAGCCGTTGCGCACCTTCACCAGGGACTGTAGCTCCAAAAGCCCCGCATCAAAGGCCATCATCACGTCGCTGTAGTCCTTGTAGCGTGACCCCTCGCCACTTGCGCCGGCCTTGACAAGCGTCAGGTAGTAGCAGCCCAGGACGATCTCATAGGTGGGCGCCACAAGAGGCTCACCGGAGCTCGGCGACAGCATGTTGTACACGCTGAGCATAACGTTCTTGGCTTCGTGGACGGCCTCTCGAGACAAGGGTACGTGCACCGCCATCTGGTCACCGTCGAAGTCGGCGTTGAAGGCCGCGCAGACCAGCGGGTGCAGCTGTATGGCGCTGCCCTCCACCAGGATGGGCATGAACGCCTGGATGCCGAGCCGGTGTAGCGTGGGAGCGCGGTTGAGCATGACCGGGCGGCCCTTGATCACCTCCTCAAGAATGTCCCACACCTCGGGGCGCATGCGCTCCACCATGCGCTTGGCGCTCTTGATATTGTGGGCCAGGCCCTGGACCACCAGCCGGTTCATCACGAACGGTTTGAACAGCTCCAGCGCCATCTTCTTCGGTAGACCGCACTGGTCCAGCGTGAGGCTCGGGCCGACCACGATAACGGACCGTCCGCCATAGTCCACGCGCTTGCCCAGCAGGTTCTGGCGGAACCGCCCCTGCTTGCCGCGAAGCAGGTCTGACAGGCTCTTGAGCTTGTGGTTGTGGCTGCCCACGATGGCGCGGCCGCGACGGCCGTTGTCGATCAGGTCGTCTACCGCCTCCTGCAGCATGCGCTTCTCGTTTCGGACGATGATCTCCGGCGCACCGAGCTCTAGCAGGCGACGCAACCGATTGTTCCTGTTGATGACCCGGCGATACAGGTCGTTGAGGTCGCTGGTGGCGAAACGGCCTCCGTCGAGCTGCACCATGGGGCGCAAATCGGGCGGCAGCACGGGAAGGACGGTCAGCACCATCCATTCCGGCTTGTTGGTGCTGCGCCGGAAGGCTTCTACGACGCGGATGCGCTTCACGGCCTTCTTCCGCCGTTGTCCAGACGTAGTGCGGACCTCGTTTTCCAGCTCCCGCGCCAGGTCTTCCAAGTCGACGGTGCGTAAGACTTCGAGAATGGCCTCGGCGCCCATGCCGGCACGAAACACTTCACCGTACTTGTCGTTCAGCTCACGGTATCGGGCCTCCGTCAGGAGCATCATCGGCCGGATGCTTTCGATGTCATCGCTCTCCGCTTGCAGCGCCTCTTCCAACTCGCTGATCGCCTTGTCGGTGCTGGAGCGGAGGTCGTTGATCTTGGCTTGGATCTCCGCCCGTTGCGTCTCGGCCGCTGGGCTTTCCGGCACGGCCTCAAGCTGAGCGTTGAGCTCGGCCACAGGCGCTGCAATCTGCGCTTCCAGCGCCTGTACCTGTTCCTCGTGGGCCTCCTGGCGCGCCTCCACGGCACGTGTCTTCATCAGCGGGTCCACCGAAGTGACGACGTACTGGGCGAAGTATAGGACCCGCTCAAGATTCCGAGGCGAAAGGTCCAGCAACAGTCCCAGGCGGCTGGGTATGCCCTTGGCGAACCAGATATGGGCGACCGGCGCCGCAAGGCTGATGTGGCCCATGCGCTCGCGGCGGACCTTCGCTCGAGCGACTTCCACGCCACAGCGGTCGCAAATCACGCCTTTGTACCGGATCTTCTTGTACTTGCCGCAATAACACTCCCAGTCCTTGGTGGGACCGAAAATGCGCTCGCAGAACAAGCCGTCCTTTTCGGGACGAAGCGTCCTGTAGTTAATGGTCTCCGGCTTCGTTACCTCACCGTAAGACCACTGTTTGATTTGTTCTGGAGAGGCCAATGAAATGCGGATCGCATTGAAGTCCGTGGCCGATGGCATGGTCGCTTCTCTCCTTCGCGGAGGCTTGCCTCCGCATCAATTCCTAAAACCTACTCGACATTCCCTCCGCCTCTTGGAGAGAAGGCCAGAGCCGCCCCTGTCGAAGACCCTCGATAGCGCAGCGTATCGTGGAGCCCGTCGAAATCATGGGGTGAAGTCTCTGTTTCGCCTCGCGCTTACCTTTCCACAGCACGGGCTCACTCTCACCTCATCCTTCTCCGACGAGGTAAAGGGAAAATAATCCTGGGCTATTCCTCGTTCGACTCGTCGTCCTCGGTGTGCCGCGCGTACGCCCCGAGGTCCATGCGCACCTCTGGCGCCACCTCGCCTTCGCCTTCCTCCACTTCGAAGTCGGCCTCCCAGGCGGGTGGCGTGACCGGGCCGATGGCCCCCACGGCGGCCAGCTCTTCCTCTTCCTCTTCCTCTACGTACGTGAACCGTGGGGCAGGTAGACCCCGGTCCTCTTCGTACCGTAGCTCCACCGCCAGGCCCAAGCTCTGAAGCTCCTTCACCAACACGTGGAAGGACTCCGGAACACCCGGCTGCACCACATCCTCGCCCTTCACAATGGCCTCATAAGTCTTCACCCGGCCCACTACGTCGTCTGACTTGACCGTCAGCATCTCCTGAAGGTTGTAGGCCGCGCTGTACGCCTCCAGCGCCCAGACTTCCATCTCACCGAACCGCTGCCCGCCAAATTGGGCCTTACCTCCCAGTGGCTGTTGGGTGATCAGGGAGTACGGGCCGGTGGACCGGGCGTGGATCTTGTCCTCCACCAGGTGGATGAGCTTGAGCATGTAGATGTAGCCGACGGTCACAGGGCTGTCGAAGCGCTCGCCCGTGCGGCCGTCGTACAGAACCGACTTGCCGACGATAGGCGGGGCGTCGTTCAGCATCCTCGCTACCTGCAGCGCTACTTGATAGACGGCGTCTATCCCGCCTTCCGGCTCAGCCGGCGACTCGCCGGTCTTCAGAGCGTAGGACTCCCGCCGGTCGTCGAGCCAAGTGCGCAGACATACCTCGGACGCGTAGTTGGGGTAGGACTCGTTGAACGCCCTATCGGCGTCGTAACCGCGCTCGGCGACCCAGGCGCGAGCTTTTGCCCAGTCGGGCTCAGTGCCAAACCTATCGCCGTCCGAGTTTTCACCGTGCGCGTCTGCCCGGTCGACGAGCCACGCCCGCGCCAACGCATCCCGGATATCACCGTCCTCGGCCCCGTCAAAGACCGGCGTCACGGCGCGGAAGTGCAGCTTGTGAGCAGCCAACCCCAAGTGGGTCTCTAGGACCTGCCCCAGGTTCATCCGGGAAGGGACTCCAATGGGGTTGAGAATAATATCCACGGGTGTCCCATCCGGCAGGTACGGCATGTCTTCCATGGGCATGATGCGTGAGACGACGCCCTTATTGCCGTGGCGGCCCGCCATCTTGTCGCCTTCCGACAGGGTACGCGTCTGCGCGACCCAGACACGGACGAGCTTGTTCACGCCCGGGGCCAACTCGTCGCCGTTCTCACGAGTGAGCACCTTCACGTCGATGACCTTGCCCCGCTCTCCGTGCGGGACGCGCAGCGAAGTGTCTTTCACGTCGCGGGCCTTCTCGCCGAAGATGGCTCGCAACAGCTTCTCCTCCGCGGTGAGCTCGGTCTCGCCCTTCGGTGTGATTTTGCCCACCAGGATGTCTCCGGGCCCTACCTCCGCACCGACGCGGATGATGCCCTCTTCGTCGAGGTTCCGGAGCGCGTCTTCACCCACGTTGGGAATGTCCCGCGTGATTTCGCCCGGGCCAAGCTTGGTGTCCCGCGACTCCACTTCATATTTCTCGATGTGAATGGAGGTGAACTTCGAGTCCCGCACTACCGCTTCGGACACGATGATAGCGTCCTCGAAGTTGAAGCCTTCCATGGCCATGAATGCACACAGCACGTTTTGGCCGAGGGCGAGGTCCCCCTGGTCCGTGGACGAGCTGTCCGCCAAGGCCGTTCCCACGTCCACTCGTTCTCCGCGCGAGACGATGGCCCGCTGTGTCAGGCAGGTCCCCTGGTTCGATCGAATGAACTTGCGGAGCACATGCTTGTGCTCCACGCCTTCGTCGTCCGTCACGGTGACCCAATCACCGGTCACGGAAGTGACCGTGCCCGCCACGTGGGACAGGACCATCTGCCCGCTGTCGTGAGCGACCCGCCGCTCCATGCCTGTGCCTACCAGCGGCGCGTCGGGCCGGAGCAGTGGCACGGCCTGCCGCTGCATGTTAGACCCCATCAACGCACGGTTGGCGTCGTCATGTTCCAAGAAGGGGATCAGCGCTGTGGACACGCTGACGGTCTGCATGGGAGACACGTCCATATAGTCCACACGGTCGGGCGGCTCCATCGAATAGTGCTGTGATGTGCGGCACTCCACCCGGTCGTCGACGAACTGGAGCTTCTCGTCCAGTCTGGCGTTCGCCTGAGCAACGACATACTTGTCCTCCTCGTCGGCGGGCAAGTAGACGATGTCGTCTGGGTTCATGGACAGATAGGGCTGGACCTGCACCGTCTGCTCGGGCAGGGTGGCAAGCCTCTTTGATGCGGCCGCTGAGACGGGATAACCGACCCTGGCCACGGCCTTTCCGTCCTCGCCGGCGACCTCTGTACGAATGACTCGTCCGACAATGTCCGGGTTGTGGGTGGACATCTCGTTCCACACCTTACGGTACGGTGTTTCAATAAACCCATAGTCGTTGATGCGGGCGAACGTGGCCAGCGAGCCCAGCAGCCCGATGTTGGGGCCCTCCGGCGTCTCGATAGGGCAGATACGCCCGTAGTGCGAATAGTGCACGTCGCGGACGTCGAACCCTGCTCGCTCTCGCGAGAGCCCGCCCGGGCCTAGGGCCGAAAGGCGTCGTTTATGCGTTAGCTCGGCCAACGGGTTCGTCTGGTCCATAAACTGTGAAAGCTGCGAGCCGCCAAAGAACTCGCGGACGGCGGCGACCACCGGCCGGATGTTGATAAGGGCGCTCGGTGTCGCCTCTTCTTGGTCCAGAATGGTCATCCGCTCCTTCACCACGCGCTCCATCCGGAGCAGGGCCACCCGCAGCTGGTTCTGAATCAGCTCGCCAACCGGGGGCACGCGCCGCTTGCCCCCGTGGTAGATT
>JBJKQC010000395.1:0-3403 GCA_046705745.1 Dehalococcoidia bacterium | reverse complement strand
CCTGCGCCCTAGCCTACGTGGGCGATCGGCTGGGGCTGTACAAGGCGATGGCCGGCGCCGGCCCACTCACTTCCGCCGCCCTGGCGGAGCGCACCGGCACCCACGAGCGGTACGTCCGCGAGTGGCTGAACAACCAGGCCGCGGGCGGCTATGTGACGTACAACCCAGCCGACGGGACCTACGAGCTGCCGCCCGAGCACGCTTTCGTTCTCGCGGACGAGGACAGTCCGGTGCTCGCCGCCGGCGCCTTCGAGCTAGTCTGTGCGACGTGGGCGGATACCGACAAGATGGTCAACGCCTTTCGCACGGGCGACGGCGTGGGCTGGCACGAGCATGACGCGCGGCTGTTCGTGGGGACCGAGCGCTTCTTCCGCCCGCAGTACCGCGCCAACCTGACCTCGGCATGGGTCCCAGCCCTCGACGGCGTAGAGGCCAAGCTCCGGCGAGGCGCACGGGTCGCGGACGTGGGGTGCGGGCATGGGGCTTCCACCATCCTTATGGCAAAGGCATACCCCAGCTCCACCTTCGCCGGCTTCGACTACCATCAGCCGTCCATCGATGCGGCCGCTAGGGCCGCGGCCCGCGCCGGAGTCGGGGACCGGGTCAGCTTTCAGACGGGGACAGCGAAAGACTTCCCCGGCAAAGGCTACGACCTCATTTGCTTCTTTGACTGCCTCCACGACATGGGAGACCCAGTGGGCGCGGCATCGCACGCCAAGGAAGCACTGGCGGAGGATGGGACGGTACTGCTTGTGGAGCCATTCGCCAACGACAGGCCGGAGGACAACCACAACCCACTCGGCAGAGTGGCCTACGCCATGTCCACCATGGTATGCACGCCCAACTCACTGGCACAGGAAGGCCGGCACGGCCTTGGGGCCCAGGCGGGGGAGGCGCGGCTGCGTCAGATAATGGAACAGGCGGGGCTCACTCGGTTCCGCCGGGCGTCGGAGACGCCGCTCAGCCTTGTCCTGGAAGCACGCAAATAGAGAGGGACCGGCCCTCGTGGCAAGCATCGAAGCGTCGGGAGAGGGCCTCTGCGCGCACGGCCCTCTCCGCTTGGTCCCTTGATAACCCTGCGTTCATCATTCGTGGGGACCATCAGCTGTCAAAGGAGGTGCGCTTATGTCGACCCAAGAGGAACGGGCCCACGGGGTCACGCCGGGGCTCCGGCAGGACTACGGAGCCAGGACGGCGGAGCGTCAGGCGGCGTTCGCGCTTCCGCACCTGCGCCCGGGCATGGACGTGCTGGACATCGGTTGCGGGCCTGGGAGCATTACGCTGGGACTCGCCCGGGCAGTGGCACCCGGCCGCGTGACGGGCATCGACCACGACGCGAAGCACGTGGAAGCAGCTCGGGCGCTAGCGGACGAGCAGGGCGTGGCCAATGTGAGCTTTCAGACCGGAGACGCGCTTGCGCTGCCGTTCGATGATGCGTCCTTCGATGCCGCCTTCGAGAACAATATGCTCGTCCATTTGGGGCAACGTGCCGGCCAAGCAGCCGCGGAGGCGTACCGCGTCCTCAGACCGGGCGGTGTCTTCGCCGCGCGGGACGTGGACGTAGATGCGGTCCTGTGGGGCCACCACAGCGAGGTATTGCAGGAGATAGACCGGCTGTTCGCCGCATGGCACGAGAGCAGGGGAAGCGATCTGAAGATCGGTAAGCACCTCCCGGCGGTCCTCCGGGAGGACGGGTTCATCGAGACGGTCAAGAGCGTTTCCGCGGACACCAAGGGAACGCCGGAGGAGACCCGCGCTCACGCAGAGATCACCGTCTTCCTGCTGGACGGCCCCTTTGGCCGGGACATCGTCGCCAACGGCTGGGGCGACCAGGCCTTGGTGGAGCGGATGAAGGCGGGCATCCGCGAGTGGGGCGAGCACCCGGACGCGTTCTTCGCCAACGTCCACGTGGAGGTCGTCGGCTGGAAGCCGGCGTAGCGCGGCCGGACTTCAGCGGGCGCGGGTAAGGTGAACGGTGAGCAGTAAGCCACCGGCGTCGCCCCTACCCGAGACGGCGAAGGCGTGCCGACAACAAAGCTCGGAATAGAAGCAGCCGCCTACCTTATATCGGCGGCGGCGGCTTGGGACGGAGGCCGAAGCCGCACCGACGAGGTGGAGCGGCCCCGGGCTATTTGCGGCGAATAACAGACTCGAGGGCGGTCAGCCGACCGGCCCCATTACGGTGCCGATCTGGCGCATGATGGCCCGGGCACCCTCGGCGAGCCCCTGCTCCATGCACTCCTGGTAGCGGACGAAGGAAACGCGCTCCACGATTCCCTCCAGCTCGGCGTCACCATGCTTCGCGGCGACATGTCGCATGAGCTGGATGTACGCGAACTGTGTAAGGACGTGCTCCTGCAACGGCGTGAACTCCGCCTCGGACGCGGGCGCTGGATCCGAGACGCCGGGCTGGCGTCGCTCCGGGCTCCAGAACATTCCATCGATGGCGGGGCTGTAGCTCATGAGGTCCTCCAACCGGGTCCCAGAGAGTAGGGCCGGCCTGGTGACGCCGCAGCTTGCAGCGCGGGGCGGGCCGCTCGGACCACGTTAAGTGGAGCCTAGAAGGGCATTGGCCACATTGCCTATAAAGATGATTAAGAACTAGTAAAGATGGATGAAAGAGCCTACGCGGATTTCACGTGTTGCTTATGGGCGGTAACGCCTCGGCCGCTTGCGCGCCGGGCAGGCTGTTCCGGTATATTCCCGGCAAGTTAAGAAGAAGAGGGGGCAGCCCACCATGTGCTGTCTGAGGCCCGCCCTACGGCCACCGTTTCATCCGTGCGGTGGTACCAGCTCGGGGCGTGTCATTGGCACGACGCGTCTCTAGAATCGAAGCATGAGTATTTTTCTGGGCACCTGCTCCTGGACCGACCAGTCGCTCATCAAGTCGGGGCGGTTCTACCCGCCCGGCGTCAACACGCCGGAGGAGCGCCTGCGCTACTACGCCGGCATCTTCCCCACCGTCGAGGTGGACAGCAGCTACTACGCCATACCGGCGCCTCAGACGTCCGTGCTTTGGACCGAGCGCACGCCCAACGATTTCACCTTCCACGTGAAGGCCTTCCGCCTTCTCACGGGGCACTGGGCCGACCTGAAGGTACTGCCGTCGCACCTGCGAGAGGCCGCCGCTCCCCATGCCAACAAGAATGGCCGCCTCTACCTGAAGGACCTGCCGCCCGATGCCAAGGATGGGCTGTGGTCGGCCTTCGCCAACGCGCTGTCGCCTCTGCGGCAGGAGGGTAAGCTGGGGACGGTGCTGTTCCAGCTCGCGCCATGGGTGCCGCCCAGCAAGCGGGTCTACGAGCACATCGAGGAGTGCAAGGCGCGGCTTCCGGGATACCAGTTGGCCGTCGAGTTCCGGAACAAAGCGTGGTTCGAGCGCGGGCTGGAGGAGGCAATGGGC
>JBJKQC010000394.1:0-4922 GCA_046705745.1 Dehalococcoidia bacterium | reverse complement strand
GTGCGGTGTCCAGCCTGTGGACTACCAGACGCTCCTGCGCGAGTCCGACGTGGTGACGTTCCATGTGGTGCTGACGAAGGAGACCCGTCACATGCTGGGCGCTCAGGAACTGGCCCTCATGAAGCCGGATGCCATCGTCATCAACACCTCTCGCGGGAACGTGGTGGACGAGCCGGCTCTGGCCGCGGCCTTGCAGGAAGGCAAGGTTGCGGCTGCCGGACTGGACGTGTTCGAGGACGAGCCCCTGGCGCCTAATAGCCCTCTGCGCCACATGGACGACCGTGTGCTGCTCTCGCCGCACATGGTGTCGTCCACCAAGGGCTCGGGCGGGCTCCGGCCGGGTGTGCTCTGGGCGACCCGTTCAATACTCTCGGCTTTGCAGGGCGAGGTGCCCGACAACGTCTACAACAAGGAAGTCATCCCCGCCTGGCTGGAGCGGTTCGGCACCAAGCAGCGGGCCTGAAAGCTACGCCGCTTCTTCGTCTGTCCGGTGCAGCGGCTGGCCGTGTGCGGGCGCCGTCGGCCCTTCTTCGTACCAGACCAAGGCCTCGGCGTCGATGACACCGTCCACCGGGCGGACTTGGTCGTGCAGGGCGCGGGTGATGTACTCCTGCCCGTCCGCTTCGAGAGCAACCACAATGTCGTAGCGACCCGTGACCCTGCGGACGCTGGCGTCTGATAGACGCTTCGCAAGGCGGCGGGCCATGACGTCGGCCGCCTCTGGCTCCGTCTTCACCAAGATGTAAGCGTTCACCGGCCGTGCGTCGATATGCTCAGCCATGGGCTCCTCCCCTGCCCTTCGGCAAAGAAGACGGCCGAAGGGTCGGCTCGGTGTGGTACGCTCCCATGTTAGCGGCGCTTCTCATCCAGGCAACCCGCATTGCATCCATAAAGCACATCCGAAGAGACAAGGAGGCCCAAGAGATGGTCAAGGTATCCGCCAAGGCCGGTGACATCACTAAAGAACAGGCCGACGCAATTGTCGTCAACTTGTTCGAGGGGGTCACGTCCCCGGGCGGCGGTACCGGGACGGTGGATAGGGCGTTGGATGGCGCGATCTCGTCTCTCATTGCCGACGGGGAATGCAAGGGCAAGCAGGGGGAGATTGCGCTGGTGCACACCTTCGGCAAGCTGCCAGCCAAGCGCGTGCTGGTAGCCGGCCTGGGGAAGCGGGACAAGTTCGACACCGAGGCCGTGCGAGACATCTCAGCGGCGGTCGCCCGGTTCCTCCGCCGCATAGGCGTGAAGCGGGCGGCGACGCTTGCGCACGGCGCCGGCATCGGCGGGCTCGAACCACGGGCCTCCGCCCAGGCGATGACCGAGGGCGCCGTCCTCGGCCTGTACACCTTCAAAGAGTACAAGTCCAAGAAGGATGGCGAAGCCGCCAATGAGCTGGAAGAGCTGGTCATCGTCGAGCACGAGCAGGAAAAGGTACCCCTGCTCCAGGCCGGGATCGACAAGGGGCGGCTTCTGGCGGAGAGCGTCATGATTGCACGAGACCTGGCCAACGAGCCGGCCAACGTGGTGAGCCCGGCGAAGATGGCGGAGGTAGCCAGGGAGGTCGCGCAGCGCAATGGACTGAAGGTAGACGTGCTGGACCGCGAGGACATGGTCCTTCACCGGATGGGCGCACTCTTGGCCGTCGCCCAGGGCAGTGCCAACGAGCCCAAGCTCGTCGTCATGGAGTACCGCGGAGACCTCGATCACCCGGACAACAACATCGCGCTGGTGGGCAAGGGCGTCACCTTCGACTCCGGCGGTATCTCCATCAAACCGTCCTCCGGCATGTGGGAGATGAAGGGCGACATGAGCGGCGGTGCTTCCGTTATCGGCGCCATGAACGCCATCGCGCAGCTCAAGCCGCCCATCAACGTCTTCGGCGTGGTGCCCGCCGTGGAGAACATGCCGTCTGGGACCGCTCAACGCCCCGGCGACATCGTCCGGGCCATGAACGGCAAGACCATCGAGGTGGACAACACGGACGCCGAGGGGCGGCTCATCCTTGCCGATGCCATCTGCTATGTGAAGGAGAAGTACGGCGCAAAGCGCGTGGTGGACATCGCTACGCTGACCGGGGCTATCGTCGTGGCACTAGGCCACGTGGCTTCGGGCGTGATGGGGACATCGCAGGTGATGGTGGACGCGGTGCTGGAGGCGTCCAAGGCGACCGGCGAGAAGTTGTGGCAGCTCCCCATGTTCGAGGAGTACAAGCGCCAGCTTTCCAGCGACTACGCGGACGTGAAGAATGTGGGCGGCCGGCCGGCGGGCAGCATCACAGCGGCGTTCTTCATATCCGAGTTCACGGATGGCGTGGACTGGGCGCACCTGGACATCGCGGGGACGTTCATGTCGGACAAGGTGAAGGGGCACATAGTCAAAGGTGCCACGGGCGTTCCGGTGCGCACGCTGGTGGAGCTGGTGGAGCAATTGGCGCAGGCATAGCAGCGAGCATCGAACAGGAGAGCCGAATCAATGATGCTCAACATCGAGGCGGTAAGTGCCGACAACGTCGACGACCTAATCGCCCTATTGGACGGCCTTGCCGAGTTCGAGCGCCTCGACCCACCGGACGCCGAGGCGAAGGAGCGGCTGCGCAGGGACTTGCTGGCGCCGGACGCACAGATCGAGGGATATCTGGCCCGCGCCAAAGGCTATCCGGTCGGCTGCATCACACTCGTCACCACCTATTCCACCTTCGCCGCCCTACCCGTCCTGTACCTGGAAGACCTGTTCGTGGTGGAAGACTATCGCCGCCATGGCGTTGGCCAGCAATTGCTCGACTTCTGCATGGCGCTGGCCCGCAAGCGGGGCTGCGCTCGGTTGGAGTGGAACGTGCTGAAATGGAACCAGGCAGCCATCGACTTCTACGAAAAGAACGGCGCCAAGCGAGTGGACGATTGGTCATGGTACCGGCTCAAGACCTGACGGCTCGCAGGCATGGGGTCGGTCCAGATCAGCAGTCCGCCATAGGCCACCGCCTTTTCGCCTTCGTTGACGCGTAATGCCGCGGCCACGTAAAATTGTTCTTCAGCGTGGTGGGCGTAGTCGAGTGGTTAAGACGCCAGGTTGTGGCCCTGGAGACCGAGGGTTCGACTCCCTCCGCTCACCCCAGCTAAACCCTCCGCTTTAGTCGGTCCAGCGCTGCGCCAGTGGCGCGGGTCATTAACCCTCCCCACGCTACCCGTGATGGTGTGAACAGTCTATCCTGCGGCTGCCGCCGGAGCATCAACCCGAACGCTTCGGTTTTGGTTCTCGTCTCTGTGCAGATCGACGCGGTTGCCCTCCGGCGCCAGCTACCACCACAGCCGGCCCAATGACCGGCACCACCACTTCCCCCTGGGCCACGCCACCCCTCGCTGTGGGGCTTTGAACGTATCGGGTCCAAGGCATTGCGACTGGCCCGGCAGCTTTCCGGCGAGTAGCGTGCTGATTGACCGAGGAGTCCTGTCCAACGACGGGAATCACATGAGTCCCTTTGAGGGGCAGCGCGGTCCCCCAAGCAGCCCTTGGGCACCGCGCTCTGGGACGGGGCGGGGCAACTTCCCCCATATGAGACAATCGTAGGCCGCCGAGATATATTCCTGGTTGCCGCCCATCGGATGACCCCGACCAGATCCGAACCGTCCGATCGGCAAGGACTTCCTGATTTGCGTCGAGCGCCCAGTGGTAAATCCCGGACCGGCCTGCGCACTGCCAAGGCCATCTCCTGGCTGCCCATGACCATTATCCTTGGGATGGTCGTGCTGGGCTGTGCTTTCACCATAGCTGCGGTCCGAACACCGGGATTCAACATCACAACCGCCACCTTGAGCCAGCTGGCGCTCACCACGGAGCCAAATTCACAGCTGGTCAAGGCAGCGCTGGTCTTCCTCGGCGCAACATTTTTCCCTTTCGCCTTTGCAGTCTGTCTGCTCCAGACCAGGAGCAAGGCCACGGGCGTAGCGGTGGGGCTGCTCATCGTGACGGGGGTGGCCGTCATCCTCATCGGCGTTGCGCCCCACAGCAACCAGCATACGTTTCTGGGATTGTCGGCCCTCCTCGTCCACAATGCAGCTACCCGCATGGGCGCCGTTGGCGCTCTCGGCGTCGTCTTTGTCGAATCCTACGCAATGCAACGCTGGCCCCGGTGGCGTCCGTTCTACCGCCTTTCCCTTGCCGGTTTCGTCGCGGTCGCCGTTGCAGAGGTACTCTTGGTCCTGAACTGGTGGCCCCGCCTGGCAGGAATATTCGAGCTCCTCATCATCGGACCCGCTGCTGTCTGGCTCGCATTATTTGCCGTCAAGCTCCACAGGATTGGCCAGGCCCGCGGATGACTCATACAGCGGGGCGAATTGCACGGCCCACCGTATGCTTTGCTCGGGCCGTGAAGCGTGCTGCCTCTCTCCCCGTGAACCGTTCGGCCACCGTAACGGTCTGCGGCGAACTTGCCAAAGACCGCCGGCATAAGCACGAAGCCCAAGGTTACCCGGATTACCCCCTGCCCCAGACTCACGCCCTTCCCGATGGCCAGGGCGATGCCATCCAGGGCAAATCGTCCCAAGGCGCCGGCCGCCAGGGCACTGTCAAGCACGAAACCTCCGCAGGCCCTTCCGTTTGCCACCGGCCCTGCCGCATCCGTATACTCCGGGCCGGCGCAGGGACGCGCTACTGCGTCCGAAGCGGAACGATCGTGACTTCACGGCGGCTGTCATCAGGAGAAGAGCGACATGCTAAACGGTCAGCGGGTTTTCGATTGCGACACGCACATCCATCCCTCTGTGGAGTCGCTGGAGCCCTACTTCGACCCGGAGTTCCGGAAGCGACTCCCGGAGCTGGAGAAGTACAAAGTCAAGGCCCGCGCCGACCAGACCACCACGCCCCGCGAGGACCCATCCCGCCACCACTACGCTCTCGGCCTCACCGGCTATCGCCGGCCCCTCGGC
>JBJKQC010000393.1:0-3743 GCA_046705745.1 Dehalococcoidia bacterium | reverse complement strand
GGTCCTAGGCGCGTCCGCCGCAGCTGAGAAAAATTTGCGCGAGTGTTTCGCGTCACGGCGCCCCTATAATTGGCCGTCGCCCGCTGGAGCCCGTTTCACTGTTGCGCGTGTTGCGCCTGATTTGCGGGTCATTTGCAGGTTGGAGGATACCCGTGGGCTCACTGCTCACTGCTTGGAAATGACCTCTGTCCTCTTGTTTCTTCCGCGGCATGCGCCCCTACAATAAGTGTTCCCTAAGTGTTCCCTCCGGGTCGCTAGCTGAAGCTCAACCGAGGCGCGCATGGCAGTTTCCGATGACATCAAAGCTCGCATTGACATCGTGGACCTGGTCTCTCAGTATGTCCCGGACCTAAAGCGCTCCGGCCGCAACTTCACGGCCCGCTGCCCCTTCCACCAGGAGAATACTCCCTCATTCGTCGTTTTTCCGGACCGTCAGACCTGGCGCTGCTTTGGTGCCTGTGCCGTAGGTGGGGATGCATTTTCCTTTGTCATGAAGGCGGAAGGCCTGGATTTCCCGGCAGCCCTTAGAAAGCTGGCCGAACGCGCCGGCGTGCCTTTGCCTGAGCACCAACGGCCGGACAGTCCCCGCAACCCCATATTCGCCGTCAACGAGGCGGCCCTACGCTTTTTCCGCGATGCCCTGGTGGCCGAACGCGGTTCGCTTGCCCGGGCCTACGTGGAGCAGCGGGGTCTGAGCGAAGAAGCCGTGGTGCGCTGGGGCATCGGCTACGCCCCCAGCACCGGAGATGAGCTGCTCCGACGGTTGCTGGCCATGGGCTTCGCGGAGGAGGCGCTCGTGGCGGCTGGCGTGGCCACGCGGAGCGAGCAGGGCAATGTCAGGGACATGTTCCGCGGCCGCCTCATCTTTACGCTGCGGGATGCGGACGGGCAGACCATTGGCTTCGCAGGCCGTTCCTTGGATGGCTCAAACCCTAAGTACCTGAACACGCCTCAGACCGGCGTCTTCGATAAGGGTCGGCTGCTCTATGGGATGGACAGGGCCAAGGAGGCTATTGGACGCGAGGGCGTCGCGGTCGTGGTCGAAGGCTACATGGACGTCATCACGGCCCATGAGCATGGCTACACTAATGTGGTGGCTTCCATGGGCACGGCCTTGACGGAGCACCAGGTGGCTCTGCTGAAGGGGCGCGCTCCCCGTATCGTGCTTGCTCTGGACGCGGATGCCGCCGGACAGGAGGCCACGCTTCGTAGCCTGCACACCTCTTGGGAACTTATGGGCAGCGAGATCGGACGCACACGCAGTCCGGTCCTCCGGCGTGGGGGCGATTTGGATGTCTTACGCATCGCGGTCCTCTCACAGGGGAAAGACCCGGACGAGCTAATCCGGAGCGATCCGGCTCTGTGGCGAAGGACTGTGGATGAGGCCGTGCCGGTGGTCGATTTCCTACTGACGGCCGAAGCCCGGCGTGTGGACATATCCACTCCGGAGGGCAAGGCGGCGGTGGCGGAGGCTCTTATGCCTATCATCTTCGCCGTGCCCCCGGAAGGGGGAGAGCAGGAGCGCTACTTGAGCAAGTTGTCGGGCCTGCTGGGCGTGTCGCCAGCTGCCCTACAAGCAGCCTTCGGCCGGATGCGCTGGAAGCTGCGGGCAGGCCCTCATAGGGGCGGTCCGCAGCTTCGGCCTAGCTCTGCAGCCCGCGAAAACGAGAGCATGACCGAGTCCGTATTCAAGTATGCGGAGCGCGACCCCTTGGATGAATATGCCCTTGTACTCGCGACGCACTATCCAGACCTGATGGAGCGAATAGCCGAAATCCCTCTCGAGCACCTGAGGCGATCGGAAAACCGCGCAGTGTTGAGTGCCCTCGCTCAAGCTGGTACAATTGAAGGTGCCTATTCGCAACTTGACGGCCCATTTGCGGAGCACATGGACCGCTTGGTTTCCAGCGTCCTCCCGCAAGCAGACCGCAAGGAGCGTGGCGCGGACTGGGAAGCTTGTCTGCGGCGCCTCGAGGAACGGCATCTGCGCGATCTGAAAGCGCAAGAGGAGGTCGCTTTGGCCCAGGAGTCCGCCCCCGGGGATGGCCAAACGCCAAGCATCGAGTATCGTGAGGCCGTGCACCGTCAAGCACTCGTCACCAACGAACGGTTGAAGCAGTTGTTTGTAAGCGGCACCGGCGCCCCAGTCAACAGGGGCGAGAGTTGAGGGTTTTGAACGTTGCAGCAGAGACAAAAGACATCAAAGCCAATTGAGGCAGTGGAAGCAGTGAGCGAAGAGCACATGGTTGGTCCCGCCGAAAGGCCCGCTGTCGCGGCCGCCGCCGTTGCGGATGCCGAAGGTCTTGTCCAGGAAATCGACCAGATCCCTGAGCCGGCCAGCAGCGATCTCGCAGAGGCCGAAGCGGAGCAAGAAGAAGCGCAAGAAGACCTCGAGGGCTCCGAACTCATCGACGATCCGGTCCGCATGTATCTGCGGGAGATCGGCCGTGTGACACTGCTGACCGCCGCCGATGAGCGCCGCTTGGCGTTGCAGTTGGCGTCAGGCAAGCATGTGGAGAAGCTGGAGAAAGAGCTTGCGGCCGCCTCCGACCGCCCGGTGCGCTCGGCGGACGTTGTCAAGGCGTTGCTGCTGCGGCTCCAAGCCCAGACACCACTGTTAGAGGCGATAGCCGAATACTTGGCCATTCCCGAAAAGATGACCATCACGGAGCTTTTGGAGAATCCGAAGCTACGGGCCGCCATTGATGCGGAGATCAACCCCGAAATGACGGAGGTATTTGCTCAGCGCTGGGGTAAGGATGCCGCCGATGTCGCCGCCGAGATTATCCAACTTTCCCTCGGCAGCCACGTGTTGCCGAAGGCGGTGATCGATGCCGTCGGGCCGGACGTAGCTGTTGTCGACTTGGCTGAGGTCTTGGAAGACGCGGACATCGCCCAGCGCGTCGACTCGATGGAGTTCGTCTTTCGAGCCCACCTCGGCGAAGTCAAGCGCGAGGGTTCTAGGGCACAAAGGCATCTGGCCGAAGCCAACCTCCGGCTGGTCGTAAGCGTCGCAAAGAAGTACATCGGCCGGGGCATGTCCCTTCTGGACCTTATCCAGGAAGGCAACATCGGTCTTATTCGGGCGGTTGAGAAGTTCGACTATCGGAAGGGCTACAAGTTCTCCACCTATGCCACTTGGTGGATCAGGCAGGCCATCACCCGGGCCATCGCCGACCAGGCGCGCACCATCCGTATTCCGGTCCATATGGTGGAGACCATCAATAAGCTCATGCGGGTCAGCCGCCGGCTGGTCCAGGAGTACGGCCGCGAGCCCACGACTCAGGAGATCTCCGTGGGCATGGAGGTCCCGCCGGAGCGCGTCCGTGAGATCCTGAAAGTCTCCCAGGAGCCGGTCTCACTGGAAACCCCCATCGGCGAGGAAGAAGACTCTCACCTCGGCGACTTCATCGAAGACCGTAGCGCTCCGGCCCCTGCCGACGCAGCCACCTTCCAGTTGCTCAGGGAACAGGTGGAAGACGTGCTCAGCACGTTGAGCGAACGCGAGCGGCGGGTGCTTCAGCTCCGATTTGGACTGGAAGACGGCCGTAGCCGGACACTTGAAGAGGTAGGCCGGGACTTTGGCGTGACGCGTGAGCGCATCCGCCAGATAGAGGCCAAGGCGCTACGGAAGCTGCGTCATCCCAGCCGCTCCCGAAAGCTTCGCGACTTTCTAGAGTAAGCAAGAGTCCGCTTTTGGCGATCGAGGGCCCGGCAGGAGGCCAGTTGACGGGGATTACTCC
>JBJKQC010000392.1:0-6432 GCA_046705745.1 Dehalococcoidia bacterium | reverse complement strand
GGTGCGTCACCATACTGGCGCCGGCCCATGCCGCTGCTGCGACCTGCTCATAAGAGGCTTCGCTGTGGCCGAGCGCTACGATCGCCTTTTGGCGGGTTGCTTCAGCTATGAGCTCGCCGGCGCTCGGTAGCTCCGGCGCCAGGGTCACCAGGCACAGCGCGCCGGCTGTCGCCAGCATTTGTTTTACCTCTGGTAGTGAAGGGGCGCGAAGGTACTCCCGACGATGGGCGCCAGCCTTGGCTGGAGTGAGGAACGGACCTTCCAGGTGACAGCCCAAGACCTGAGCGCCCGGAGCCTTTGCCCTGCTTGCGGCTGCTGAACTGCCAGCCGCAGCCTGCATTAGCTCCAACGGGGCCGAGATGGCGGTCGGCACAAACGCGCTGCAGCCCGTTTGGCACAGCGCCTTGGACATGGCCTGCAACGTCTCGATGCTTGGCTCGTCGGTGAACAGGTGCCCGGCTGCCCCGTTGACCTGGAGGTCGATGAAACCGGGCACGACCTGCAGACCGCTCGCGTCTACGACCTCGGTGTCAGGGAGGTCTTGGAACAGATCCATCGTTCCGGCCCGGACAATCCGGGAGTTCTCCACGAGGACAATACCCGAATGGACGACTTCGTTCGGGCAAAAGACATCGCCGCCGCGTATCAGCACCCTAGACACTTTGGTTCGCCTTCACACTGCATCCCCTCTCCAAGCTGGAGAGGGCTGGGCTGAGGGAAAACGCCTGGCCGAGCAAGGCGTGTCCTTCGTAGCTCCTCAATCTCGCGCTTCCAGCGCATGCACTATGGCATCCCCGATTTGCGCAGTGGAAGCCCTGCCCCCCAGGTCTTGCGGCACCACCTCGCCATCACGCAAAACCGTCATGCAAGCCGCATCGATTGCCTCGGCGGCTTGCGTCTCGCCTAGGTGCCTGAGCATCATGGCAGCGGACAATACGGTAGCGATGGGGTTGGCGATTCCCTTGCCCGCGATGTCCGGCGCGCTGCCATGGACTGGCTCGAAGGTAGACGGAAACCGCTTCTCGGGATTGATATTGCCGCTGGGCGCCAGGCCCATACTTCCGGTGATGATGGCGCCCAGGTCCGTGAGGATATCGCCAAACAGGTTGCTGCCGACCACGACGTCGAACGAGGCCGGGCGGCGCACGAAGTTCATGCAAGCAGCATCCACCAATAGCGACTCCGTTGCGATATCGGGGTACTCGGCCGCGACTTCCTGGAAGACCCGGTCCCATAGCACCATACCGTAGCCCTGGGCATTGGACTTGGTGATGGAAGCCACCTTGCGCTTTTTGTTCCGCTGTCGTGCGAGCTCGAAGGAGTAGCGGACCACCCGCTCAATCCCGCGGCGCGTGAACACGGATGCCTGTATTGCGACCTCTTCCGGGAATCCCTGGTACTGGAAACCGCCCACGTAGGCGTATTCTCCCTCCGTGTTCTCTCGAATCACCATCATGTCGATGTCCCCCGGTTCATACCCTCGCAGCGGCGACATCACGCCGGGGTAGAGGACGCTGGGCCGCTGGCAGACGTACTGGTCGAATCCGCGGCGCATGGGCAGGAGCAGGCCGTTCAATGTGATGTGATCTTGTACGTCGGGATGCCCGACCGCTCCGAAAAAGATGGCTTGGTAGTTTTTCAGCATGTCCAGGCCCTCAGCTGGCATCATCGTGCCGTGCTGAAAGTAATAGTCCGTACCCCAAGGGAACTCCGTGAACCGGAGCCGCATGCCGAAACGCCTCTCGGCGGCATACAGCACTTTCAACCCTTCTTCGATTACTTCGGTCCCAATCCCATCTCCGCGGATGACCGCGATTTCGTGACTGCCCATTGCTCTGCGTGCTCCAGTTATCGAATTGTCGCCCGTCGAGAAGGCACATGGCCGCTGCCGATGACGGCCCAAGGCTATCAGATTCTCGCCGTGCTTCCGCCTGCTCCGGGCCATCACACTCCGGGCAGTTACCTCGGAACGCTGGCGCAACGGGCGGCCGAGCGCTTCCAGGGGACCGGCAACTCTGGAGGCATTCCCAACCAACCGTCCCCTTCGACGCTGGCACCGGCACGAGGGCAGAAGGCATGCGCCTTTCTTGTCAACGACCGCGCGCGCTCCGTTGATGGCCATTAGCATTACAATGAAGACATGGCAAAGGCCATCTTGACCGCAAATGCTATCCGGGTGCTGGAGGCGCGTTACCTCCGGCAAGACGCGGCACGCCGTCTCATGGAGAACCCCTCTCAGCTCTTCGAGCGCGTGGCGCGGGCCATCGCTAGACCCGAAGCTAGCTATGACGGACACAGCGCTGCTGAGCGGTGGGAGCGTGAGTTTCTGGACGCGCTCACGGCCTTGGATTTCCTGCCCAACAGCCCTACGCTCATGAACGCGGGCACCTCTATTGGCCAGCTCAGCGCCTGTTTTGTCATTCCGGTCGAAGATTCCATGGAGGACATTTTCGAGGCCCTGAAACAAATGGCCCTAGTCCAGAGGACCGGAGGCGGGACTGGCTTTTCCTTCTCTCGTCTTCGCCCTTCCGGAGACTTGGTGGCTTCCACCGGCGGCATGGCTTCGGGCCCGGTGTCCTTCATGAAGATATTCGATGCCGCAACGGAGAACATCCGGCAAGGCGGGAAGCGTCGGGGTGCCAACATGGGGGTGCTCCGTGTGGACCATCCTGACGTGCTGGAGTTCATCAACGCCAAGATGGATGGCCACAGCCTGCAAAACTTCAATATCTCCGTGGCCGCGACGGACGCTTTCTTCCAGGCGGTGCAGAACGGCGTCGATTACCCTCTTGTACATCCCGGCACTGGCCTTACGGTGCGCCGGTTGCACGCCCGCGCGGTTTTTGACGCGATCACGGAGGCTGCGTGGCGAACGGGAGACCCCGGGCTGCTGTTTATTGACACGATCAATCGTGACAACCCAACTCCTCACATCGGCGCCATCGAAACCACGAACCCTTGCGGAGAGGTCCCACTTCTGCCATGGGAGGCTTGTAACCTAGGCTCGATTAATCTCAGCCACATGGTACGGGGGGCACCGGACGGCCCAATCATCGATTGGTCCAAGCTTGACCGCACCGTTCGCACTGCGGTCCGCTTCTTGGACAACGCCATCGATGCTAATCGCTATCCCTCGTCTCAGTCGGAACGGATGGCGTACGGCAATCGAAAGATCGGTTTGGGCGTCATGGGATTTGCGGAAATGCTGGTGGACCTTGATATCTCCTATGCCTCGCAGCGCGCGGTAGAGGTCGCAGAAGAGGTCATGGGCTTCATAGATGCAGCCGCCACGGAGACGTCGCAGGCCCTTGCCGAAGAGCGAGGAGTGTTCCCTTGGTGGGATGGCAGCGTTTACGAACACCGCAACTTGCGAGTCAGGAACGCTACTCGCACCGCCATTGCACCGACCGGAACCATTGGCATTATCGCGGGCACTAGCGCCAGCATCGAGCCGGTGTTCGCGCTGGCTTATCATCGCCACGCCTTGGACGGACAAACGCTCACCGAGGTAAACCCCCTCTTCCTTCAATGTGCCGAGCGGATGGGGCTAGATGCGCAGCGCCTGATGGCGGAGGTCGTTAACCACGGTGGACTGGCCCGCGTGCCTGGAATACCAGAGGAGCTTAGGCGCCGATTCGTCACAGCTCTGGAGGTACCATGGGAACAACACCTGGCTGTGCAGGCTGCCTTCCAACGCCATGTGGACAACTCAGTATCCAAGACCATCAACATGCCCCACAGCGCCACCCCAGCGCACATAGGCCGGGCCTACTGGCGCGCTTGGGAACTTGGCCTAAAGGGTATTACTGTCTATCGCTACGGGAGTAAAGATGAGCAGGTCTTGGAGCTTGGGCCTAGCGAGGAGCCCCTACAATACGAGTACACTGCCAAGTGCGACCCGGCAGAATGCAAGCTTTAGGTATGCCCTGGAGTGCTCACGGTGGTGGACAGGCGATTGGATGACTCTGTACTGCAACGAATGAACGCAAACCGAGGCGGGAGCAGCGGCGTATGGCCTGATAAGAGGCATAAAGCCGTTGCTGTGCGCCTTGTGTAAGGACAACGGTGGGCCTCTCACGCTTAACAGACGCGGAATTGATCATCCGAGTAGGAGGCGGAGACTCTTGTGCACTGGAGGAGTTATATAACCGCTATAGCCAGCCCGTGTTCAGCATGTGCTATAGCATTCTCCGAGATTACGCGACTGCTGAGGATGTGACCCAAGAAGTCTTTCTGTCCTTATGGACTCGGGCAGGGCGGTTTGACCCTGAGCGCGGCATCTTTCGTCATTGGTTCTTGCACCTGGCCCATAATCGGGTCATCGATGAGCTGCGACGGAGGCGGCGTACTGCCCATCGCAGCGTAGACAAGACCCCAGAGGAAATAGGGCTGGGGCTGGAAGCTCCGATCAACACCGCGGATGAGGCTATCACCGCCGTGCTGTTCAACGAGGCCAGTGAGGCGCTGAAATCCTTGCCTGAAGAGCAAAGAGAGGCAGTGATCATGGCTTACCTTGAAGGAGCAACGCAGCAGGAAATCGCCAAACGGACCGGAGTCCCGCTTGGCACCGTGAAGACACGTTTGCGCCTCGGACTTATCAAGCTCCGCCACATATTGAGTCAGCCAGCAAGGGAAGAGGCTTGATGACGGAAGAGCCCCTAGACGCCATCGAAGAATTGCTCCCAGCCTACGCCCTGAACGCACTCGACGATAACGATCGGGCGCGCGTGGAGCGTGCCTTGGAGCGCGAACCGCGCTACTGGGACCGCCTCGCCGATTATCTGGCCGCCGCCAGCGAGTTGGTTGCTCTGCACAGCCCGGTCCAGCCTCCGGTGTGGCTCGGAGCCCGGCTCTTGGCTAACATCCCACCGAATCCACCCGCGCCGGTGCCGGTAACAGAGCGGGCGCCCGAAGCGCTGGCGCCGGCGCGCAAGGATGATCGTTATCGATTGCTATGGGGAGCTGCTGCGGCTCTGGTCCTAGCACTCGCTGGACTCGCGTCGTTTTCTTTCGTCCAGCATCAGCAGCTCCAAGGCCTCCGGGACCAAGTCGCAACGCTTCAAGCAACCACCGCCGATGCGGACCAACGTCTCGCTGCCGCACAGGCGTTGGCCCTATGGGAGGCGCAACCCAACCTATCCACCGTACCGATGCATCTCGGCATAAGCCCGGTCGATTTTCAGGCGGCTATGCCATCTCAGTCGGACCCGCCAACGGGCATGTTGATGTTGGCGACAAATGGCGAAGCCGTGCTGGTCGTCGACAACCTGGGCCGGTTGCCCGATTATTATTCCTATCAGGCTTGGGTCTGGGATTGGTCAGGTAACCCGCACAGCCTTGGTGTGTTTGAAACGGATGGCAACGGTTATGCCCAAGTCCCTGTCGATTTTCCCCAGAATGCTCTTCCCTTCCAATTGCTGAGCGTCAGTGTGGAGCCGGCGGGTGGGAGTGTGACGCCATCTGGAGCTTCGGTCCTTACCGGTACTGCATACAGCCCGTGAGGGCCGGCCTGCCGCGTACCTGTACGCCAATGCAATGCTAGGGGAAACGAGGCGGGCTCCAGTGCGCCCAAGGCCGCGCTTCCTCGACTGCCGCTGAAGCGCGCAAGACCGTCTCTTCAGCGCCGTACCTCCCAACGATTTGAAGGCCGACAGGCAGTCCATCCGTGGTGAAGCCGCATGGGATGTTGGCGGCGGGCAGCCCAGCCAAATTCGCGTGCGTGCAGAAGGGAGTGAATCCCCACGAGGAATGCACGCGCCGCCCCTCGATCTCGCGAGGGAAATCGTCTATCGGGAAGGGTGGGGTAGCCATGGTTGGAAGCAGCAGTAAGTCGTATTCGTCCATGAAGTCCGTGAGACGCCTGCGGTGCCACTCTAGCTCCCGGAGCGCCGAAGCGTAGCGGGTGGCTGGCCAGGTCATCGCATCCGATACCCATTGCACGAGCCGCGCCGGTAAAGCGTTGCCGCGACCGGATGCGATGGTTGGACCCAGTGTAATCGCCATGTCGGTGAGGACAATGGTGGACCAAATGTGAATGGCTGCCCGGGTGTCGACCGCTGGTGACGCTTCCTCTATCGCGGCGCCAAGCTCACCGAAGGCCTCTGCCGCGCGGCCAGTGATTGCGGCCACCTCGGCGTCTACGGGTTGCCCGTCCATGGCCGGACTCCAGGCCACCCGCAACCCGGAAATGGACGGGTGCTCCACAGCGGCGGCAAAGTCGGGTGCCGGCCCCTGAATGGACAGAGGGTCACGGCCGTCGGGACCGACGATGGCTTTCAGTAGCAAGGCAGCATCCCGGACTGTATTCGCCATCGGCGCGTTCTGCGACAGCACCCGCCACCCGCCTGTGCTTGTGTAGTCACTGGGGACTCTTCCTCGGCTAGGCTTGATGCCATAAAAGCCACAATAGCTCGCCGGGATGCGGATTGAGCC
>JBJKQC010000391.1:0-15604 GCA_046705745.1 Dehalococcoidia bacterium | reverse complement strand
TGCTACGAGGGACCGCCTTCCGCGATAGCCGCCCGGTGCCGATCGCTCTATTGCCGCGAGCTCGCGCCATGTGGCTACCACTTCAGAGCGCTTCGGGGATGCGATGACCGGCCAAGAGCCCAACTATGTGACATCTGTCGACTGGCACAACGTCGGCCTGTTGCTGCACCCGCTTTGGATGATTCTCGGGGCAGTCTTGGGGATGACATTCTCATGGCTCATAGCCGGCGCGCTCATCCCGTCGATGGTCGCCACTCGGGACCTGCCGGCCCGTATGGCCAAACTGCGGATGCCGTTTTACGGCGCCGCAGTTCTGTTCTTATTGTTCGGACTCTTTGCCATTTGGCTGTTTGTGGACAGGCTTGGTGTGCTGCCAAGCATCTTCTGGCACGGGGCACAATAACCAGCAGCTTTGGCACACATGGAAAGGCCTAGGAGAGGAACGGCGCGCGGCTGATGAACACCACCTTCGTAAAGCTTGCAGTCCCGGCCATTGGCCTCGTGGTAGCCCTCATTCTGGCATTCATCGTTTACTTCGTCGTAACAGCCTGGTGGAGCCAACCCCCCGCGATCCTCGGCTTTGGGGCTATTAAACAACCCGTCGCATTCTCACATTATGTGCATGTAACCCAGGCAGGCATCGATTGCCAGTTTTGTCACCGCGACGTAAGCACCGCTGCGGCGCCAGACGTTCCTCCTGTGGCCCAATGCCAGTTCTGCCACAAGGTTGGCCTAATTGACGGCAGCAAGTCCACCTTCCCCAACGCCCAGGCCGAAATTGCCATGGTCATGAATGCCAATCAGCCCATCGATTGGATTCGAGTCAACCGGGTGCCGGACCATGTGCATTTCAACCACGCCGCCCATATCCAGGCAGGGATTTCCTGCTCAGTCTGCCACGGTGACGTGGCCAGTATGAACGTCGTCCAACCAGTACGGAGCTTGAAGATGGGTGATTGTGTGGACTGCCACCGAGAGCACAATGCTCCTACTGACTGTGCTACCTGTCATTACTAGCAGCGAAGAGGTCTTTGGATGGGTCTGACTCGTCGGCAATTTCTCAAGTGGGCAGGACTCACCGGCGTGGGAGCTGTGGTCTTCAACGGCTGCCGTGTCCCCATGCATGAAATCGAGATCCAGAGCCCGTTGCAGATCCCCGAAGATCTCGTGACCGGCACCGATAACTATTACGCCACGGCGGCCCAGTTAGGGAGCGATAGCCAGAGCTTGCTGGTGCGAGTCTTTGAAGGCCGCGCCAAGAAGGTCGAAGGGAACCCGGATTCGCCGTTGAACGGCGGCGCCCACGGCCTACGCGCCGAGGCCCAACTGCAAGCCTTGTACCACCCGGACAGAATCCCTCAGCCTCTCGTGCGTACGGTCAAAGGCGGCCCCTACCGCCCCATCGATTGGCAGGAGGCGTTGGACCGGCTGGCTACTATTCTGAAGGGCGCTGACCCGTCTTCTGTCCTGATGGCCATTGGCCCGGCACGCGGTAGGCTGGCTGATGTGATCAACGCTTTTGCGTCAGGCTACGGCGCGCGCGTGATGGCCTTCGAATCCCTAGACCACAGCGTTCTCCGAGCTGCCATGAAGCACGTTTTCGGCCAGGAAGTACTGCCGGCCTTCGACATCGCCAACACCAATTACCTCATTGGCTTCGGCGCCGACTTCCTGGGAACGTGGCTCTCCCCCGTCTACCTCTCGCGGGGCTACGGCGAGTTTCGGCAAGGCGAGAACCGCCCAAGTCGAGGACGGCTGGTACAGATCGACACACGGTATTCAGTAACGGCGCGGGCCGCAGATAAGTGGATCTACGTCCGCCCGGGGACCGAAGGGCTGCTGGCCATGGCCATGGCCTACACCATTATCAAAGAAGGCCTGGCCAACGGGCCGGCTGCTGATGCGCTGACGGGCGGGCGGGGTGCCGACGCGCTCGCCAACTATGCGCCCGAGTCCGTGGCGGGCCAAATTGGCATGCTAGCGCAAGATATCGTGAACGTGGCGAGGACGTTCGCCAGTCCCCGCAACCGGCCAGCTCTCGCCATCGGCGGCGGCACCGCGGCCGCGTACACGAACGGGTTCTTCAACCTCGTCGCCATCTATTCCCTCAATCATTTGGTGGGGAGCGTCAACCAGCCGGGTGGGGTGATCTTCAATCCGCCCACCATGAAGTCTCAAGTGCTTCCTTCACCCCTGCGGGAGTGGAAGTCCGCTTTGAGCGATATGCAGTCCGGGAAGATCAAAGTCTTCCTGGTACGCGACGCCAACTTGGCCTATGGCCTCCCTAACCCACTACAGGCGTCCAGTGCATTGGGCCAGGTCCCGACGATTGTGAGTTTCTCAAGCTTCATGGACGAGACGACCGCCATGGCCGACCTCATCCTGCCGGGGCATACCCTTTTCGAGGAATGGGGCAGCGATACGCCCGACCCCGGCCCTGGATTCGAGATGGTGTCCTTGCAGCAACCGGTGGTCAACAAGTTCCAAGATACGCTCGCCTTCGGGGACGTGCTCCTCCAGACCGGCAAGACGCTGGGCCTTCAAGCCAAGCTTCCGTGGGCCACCATGCGTGACGCCGTTCGCGCGAGTGTCCAGGACATACAGAACACGGGTCGGGGTTCACTGGCGCCGCAAGCAACGTTTGAGGAATACTGGCAGCGTGCCTTGGAACGTGGCGGCTGGTTCGACAAGAATTCTACCGTGGCGGGTCCTGTCCCCACTCCCTCGCCCCTGCCTGCCACGCCACAGCAAGCGACCTTCGCCGGGGACCCTTCCACGTACCCGTTTTACCTCGTGCCGTTTGAACCACTCGGCATTGGAGCAGGGCAGTATGCCCACCTTCCTTGGCCCCAGAACCTTTCCGATTCCAACACCACCGTGGCTTGGATCACGTGGGTTGAAGTCAGCCCCCAGACGGCAAGCCATCTGGGCGTGAAAGAAGGTGACGTGGTAGTCGTGTCGGCGGCCAATGGGGGTTACGTTCGCGCTCCGGTCTACGTCAATCCGGCGACGCCGCCCGAGACGGTCGCTATTCCCTTCGGCCAAGGGCACACCCAGTTCACCCGCTATGCGACAGGTAGAGGGGCAAACCTTTTTACAGCGCTGGCCGACACCGAAGATCAAGAGACCGGGGCCTTCGCATGGGCGGGCACCCGTGTAAGCATCACCAAGACGAGCAACAGTGTAAAGATGCCGAAGCGCCAAGGTGATGCGTACGCCGTTCAGCAGCCATCGGATCCAATCGTCCTGGTCCAGCACGTCAATAGCTAGCAAGACCACGGGCTCAATGAAGAGGTTCAGACCGGCTGGAAAGGACAAGGGAGGTAACAGTGACACAGACGAACCAGACAGCGCCATTCCAAGTTCCCACGGCACCCCCACACCATTGGGGAATGGTCGTAGACTTGGACCGCTGCACGGGATGCGAGGCATGCATCGTGGCGTGTGAGTCAGAGAACAACATACCCATCAACACGGAAGACCTGTACCTCCAGTATCGGGTCATCGAGTGGATTCGCATGGAGCGGTACTGGGACGGGGACTTCCCTAACATCAAAGCCCGCTACGTCCCAATGCTCTGCCAGCAATGTGATAACGCACCTTGCGAGCCCGTCTGCCCCGTGTACGCTACTTATCACAATGATCAAGGGCTGAACGTGCAGGTCTATAACCGGTGTGTTGGCACCCGGTATTGCGGCAACAACTGCCCCTATGACGCCCGTTATTTCAATTGGTGGGAACCAAACTGGCCGTCGGCGCTGCAGAACCAACTCAACCCTTGGGTCACCGTGCGCTCACGCGGAGTGATGGAGAAGTGCACGTTCTGCATTCAGCGCATCCGTGGGGCCGAGATCGGCGGCAAGCAAATCAAGGATGGCGAGTTTGCGCCGGCCTGCGCGCAGGCGTGTCCGTCGGGGGCGCTGACCTTCGGCGACCTATTGGACCCCAATAGCCGCGTCTCTAAGCTGTCGAACGACAGCCGAAAATACAAGGTACACGAGGAACTCGGGACCGAGCCAAACGTTACCTACCTAAAGCGAATCGAGGCAAATGTAATCGATGCGTGAAAGCCGACACGACGTTCCGCTAGAGGCCCTGGAGGCCCCGACTCATCAAGAGGTCGCCCAAGACGTCTTGGCGAAGTTTCGAGAGTTGTCGCCGCGCTACTGGGGCTGGGTGACGATCCTGGCATTTCTCTTCCTGCTGGGCATAGTCGGCTTCGCCGTCCGTCTGACAGGCGGCTTCGCGGACCGCGCCCACTGGGGGTACCTTGCCGCGACAGAATCGTTCATCCTGAGCACATTTTTCGCTCTTCCAATCGTCTCGGCGGGGCTCCGGCTGACCAAGGCCAATTGGCGGCGCCCCTTCACCCGCCTCACTGAGATCATGGCCGTGACCGGCGTCCTGATGACGCTCATCCTCATCCCGCTGCTGGCGGCCCTACCACCCATGGCCGGCCGCCTGACCATCTGGTTCAACTTTCCCTTGGGAGCGCCCGATTTGTGGGACTATCTGGCCTATGGCGGCCTCGCCGTCATCGGCCTCTTCTTCCTCTGGACGGTGGCCCTGCCTGACCTGGCGGCGGCAAGGGACCACTTGCCGCCGTCCACCCGTCAACGCGTCATCAGTTTCCTATCTCTCGGCTGGACTGGGCACCTCCGGCAATGGCGCGTTCATCGGTTGGCCGTCCTGACCTTCGGCGGCTTCTTCCTCATGTACTATCCCCTAGCCCAGACTCTCATGAGCTCCGACTTCTACGCGAGTCTGGTTCCTGGCTGGAAGGACGCCATTTTCCCCGCCACCCAGACCCTGGGAGGCATTCAAGGGGCAGCGGCGTTGACCATTGTCATGATGTACGTGATGCGCCGGATTGGCGGCTACGAAAAGTACTTCTCACTGGACCAGTTCTGGGCTCTCTCAAAACCGCTATTGGCGTTGTCCATACTATGGTTCTATTTCTGGTGGTCCTCTTTCATCACCTTCTGGTATGGACGCCAGCCAGCTGAATCTGCAATCATTCGCTTCCAGGACTTGGACCCCTACCGGTGGGCGCTGGTGATCTCCTTCCTTCTCAATTTCGTCGGTCCACTGGTAGCCCTCATTTGGAACCCAGTGCGCAAAAGCATCTGGGGGCCGTCACTGGTGGCGGCAGGAATACTGCTGGGCACTTTGGTTAGCCAGGTCCGGTTCTATGCGGCATCCTTTTCGGTGCCCAACCCCACGGCATCCATTCTGAACCCTGTCCCGCCTCCGGCGTGGCCCGGCGCTGCGGACATCCTGATAGTGCTGGGAGGGATTGCAGGCTGTCTCCTGATGTTCCTTCTCGTCAGCAAGATAATCCCGGTGATATCCATCTGGGAGGTAGCCGAAGGCCTCCACCTGGTGAAGGTCCGCAAGTTCTTCGGCCGCCAGGTCCGCGTGATAGCAAAATCACATTGATCCTCAGAGACCGACTACTGAAGAAAGGCCGACCAGGCTAAGGCAATGTACGACCGACGGGTTCTCACCGACGCTCAGATAAACCAAGAATTGCTGGGGAGTGTTCTGAACACCCCGGTACAGTGGGTCGTGCTCACGGGCCTTCTGGGAATCGTGGTCGCCGGTGCGGCAAGCGCCGTCGGTTTCATGATCAATCAGGGTCTCGGTGTGACCGGGCTGAACCAACCAGTCTACTGGGGGTTCATGATCGCGAACTTCGTGTTCTGGGCTGGGATCAGCCTTACCGGCATTCTGATCTCCGGCATCCTGCGTCTAACTCAGGCGGAGTGGCGGCGTCCCCTGACCCGGGTGGCCGAGACCATGACTGTCTTCGCATTGATGACCTCCCTGCTGATGCCGTTGATTCACGCAGGCCGGCCTTGGCGCAACTGTTACTGGATCTTCCCGTATGACTGGGCGCGGGGCGTCTACCCGGACGTCCGCTCGCCCCTTGTCTGGGATCCTACCGCCATCACCACCTATCTCATCGCTAGCACACTGTTCGTCGCCACCACGCTGATTCCAGACTTGGCGCTCATCCGCGACCGGACTACCGGCTGGCGGAAGGCTGTCTACGGGATGCTGGCAATGGGCTGGCGGGGCACGAGCCGCCAATGGAAGCTCCAGGGCATTGTAGGCTTCTTGCTCTCAGCCTTGATCCTGCCGGTTTTCGTTTCCGTGCACAGTATCGTGTCGTGGGACTTTGCTATGAGCCTGGTGCCATTCTGGCATCTCACCGTGTTTGCTCCCCTCTTCGTCATGGGAGCTGTGGTCTCCGGGGTCGCCGCGGTGATGATGCTGTTGACCGCGTTCAGGCAGATCTATCACCTACAGAACTATGTGTGGGAAGAGCACATCGACGCCCTGGCCCGACTGCTGGTGGTGGTGGCTATCACCTGGCAGTTTTTCTTTTGGTTAGAGTTCATCAATGACCTGTGGAGCACGACGGCGCAGGACCTGGCTCCGTGGCAGTTGCTCATGTTCGCGGCCCCTTGGAGCTGGCTGTTCTTGATCTTCTATGTCACGGCATTCGTTATCCCCGTGACAATGTTTATGATCAGAAAAGTGCGCCGCAACTTCTTGGCGGTCCTCTGGATCAGCATCGGGGTCAACGTGGGTATGTGGCTAGAGCGCCTACTAGTCGTCGAGCCGGGAATCATGGTCAAGGGTTCCCAGACCTTCGAGTACGTCGGCTACAAGCCAAGCCCCATCGAGGAGACGGTCCTCGCTGGGACAGTGGCGTTGGTCCCCTTCCTCCTGCTCTTGTTTAGCAAGTTCTTCCCGATCCTTTCGATTTCGGACATCAAGGAAGGCCAAGTGCTGAGGGACCAGGTGCAGGTCGGGAACGTGGAAGTGCCTGCGCTCGTGAAAGAGTAGCCAGCATCGCGATTGGAAGACGCAGAACGAAAGGACTGTTCAATGGCGAACCGTAAGCTCCTAGGGCTGTTCCAAGACCCGCAAGAGGTCGCTGATGCCGTGGCCCATTTCAAGCAGAGCGGTTTTCTGGCAGAGGACCTAGACATCTTCTCAGGCACTGCTTACCCGGAAGGGACGTTTGGGGAGGCTGAGCCGGCGCATCGCTTGTACCTGTTCCCCATCATCGGCGCGTTGGTCGGCTTCGCCATCGGGCTGCTGTGGACGTCAGGCACACAGATCGCCTACCCGCTCGTAACCGGCGGCAAGCCATTGCTCAGTGTCCCGCCCATGACCATCATTATGTACGAGAACACCCTACTCGGCGCGATTGTCTTCACCGTGCTGGGGGTGTTCTTCGAGTCGCGCCTGCCCAAGCTCCATCTTGGGCTCTACGACGAGCGGATCACGGAAGGTTACATTGGATTGATGGTCGACTGCCCCGAGGAGCGCATGAGCGATGCCGAGCGGTTGCTCACCATCGCCGGCGCAGAAGACATTAAGCGGGAATGACGCGTGAAAGCCTGTAGATCACTCCCCGCAATTCGCAAAGGACGGATGGCACTCTTGGCACGCGTGAATAGACACTCGGTTCCCGTCATACTGGCACTGTTGTTGGTGGCGCTAGCTGCTGCCGCATGTACGCCGGGGGACCCAGGGCGGTCGACGGGCGATTACCCCATCGATATCTTCCCTGAGATGCACTACCAGGAGAGCTTCCGCTCGTCGGAGCCGCCCAGAATCATGCCCCCAGCGAACTCCGTTCCCGTGACGGGAGGCATACTCCCAGTGGGCAATGTGGCCCAGGAGAAGGACACTCCGAATCCACTGCCTTCAACCTCCCAAGTCATCCAGTACGGGGCCTTGATTTACGAGCGGGACTGCTCGTTTTGCCATGGCCAAACGGGTGGCGGGAATGGCCTTGTCGGGAAAAAGTTTGCCGAGTATGGCGCGCCGCAGCCCTTCGCCCTTGACAGCCAAATCATCCAGGGCCTGACGCCGGGGCAGATATTTTCCGTTATCAGCAATGGCCTCGGCCCTATGCCGCCAGTGGGCGAGCTGCAGACCGAGACCGAGCGATGGGCTATCGTCGCCATGATCAAGGCAACAGCCAACCAACGCGACGCCGCCCTGAAGGACGCAAGCAGTCTTACCAATGAGCAGCGGACACTGCAGATACTCAAACTGAAGCCTACCATCGCCGCCCTCAACCCAAACGGCCAGGCAAGCCCACCGTTCCCCGTACAGCATTGACACAATGGACCGATACCTTGATTGCCCGGATATGGTATCTGTTGAAGAGTGGTTCGTCTGCCCTTTAGACTGGCACAGCAGTGCGCGCATCGCCTCTGCGTGATTGGTCTGAACCCATGAGTAGCTGGCCAGCGTAATGACAAGCGTGCGGGCGATGCCTTAAGGTGTGTCGCTACGATGCTTGACGAGGGAGGATGGTAGCGCGGTTGGGGGGACAGAAGCACATTGAGCAACATGCTCTACGACAGCCTGGCCAACCGGCGACACGGCCTTTGAGGCACTCATTGAGTTCCCGGTTCCCGTTGGTTGCATTGTTAGTGCTTAGCTTCGTGGTCTCGTTTTGGTCTTCCGGCGGGCACCCGCTGCTGGCCCAGGCAACGCCGACGCTGTCGCCCGACCTCGAAGCACGCGCGCGGGCGCTCTACAAGCAGTTCATGTGCCCGGTCTGCCCCGGAGAAACGATTTACGAGTCTCAGGCGCCCATCGCACAGGACATGCGGCAGATCATCGATGAGCGTCTGCTGGCTGGCGATACCAATGCCCAGATCACTGCGTACTTCGTACAAGCATATGGGGAGTCCGTGCTGGCCAGCCCCCCTCGCCAAGGCTTCGGACTCGCAGCTTGGTTGATACCCCCCTTTGGCATCCTATTGGGCGGCATAGTCGTGTATTGGGTATTGCGTGTGCTTCGCCGCGCGGCCAGTGCAACCCCAAGCGGCGAAGGGGAGGAGGAGCCCGAATCTGGGCTCGACTCCTACCTGGCAGTTGTCGATACCGAACTCGGTGAGGACGGCTCTACCCATGGGCCGGCTAGGAATAGGGCGTAAGCAATGGCGAATTTGGGAACGGCTACACTCGGGATTGCCTTGGTGCTCACCATTTATGCCATGACGGCCTCCTTTGTGGGAGTCAGATCGAGCAAGCCTGCACT
Organism: Dehalococcoidia bacterium; assembly: GCA_046705745.1. GTDB lineage: Bacteria > Chloroflexota > Dehalococcoidia > Lucifugimonadales > Australimonadaceae > JBJKQC01. Next base: position 6,528 of record JBJKQC010000391.1, on the reverse strand, counting down.
CACGATAAGTGGTCAGCGCGCCACGTATCTGGTGACGCTGACTCTCGCGGTCTCGGTTGCGGCCTTGGTGATCGCTTTCCTGCAGCATGACTTCAGCATCGTCTACGTGGCGCAACACAGCAACCTCGCCATGCCCAAGATCTATACATGGGTTGCCTTTTACTCCGGGAACCAGGGCTCCTTGCTCTACATCGCCTTCGCGTTGAGCGCTATCTCCTCGATATCCATGGTGCTCGTGACTCGCCGCCTGGGCCCGCAACGCCCGTACGCCAATGGCGTCTTGATGCTTATCCTGACCTTCTTCGTTGCTGTGGTCCTGTTCATGGCGAACCCATTCGTCCAATCCGCCGTGGCCCCTGCTGATGGCCAAGGTATCAACCCATTGCTCGCCCATCCGGGCATGTTCATTCACCCGCCCATGATCATGCTGGGGTTGTCGTCCATCGCCGTGCCCTTCGCGCTCGCCATGGGGGGGCTCTTATCCGGCCGCCTCAACGACGACTGGGTCGACACTGGCCGCATCTGGGGAATTATCGCCTGGGCGCTGCTGGGGATAGGACTGCTGCTGGGCGCCTGGTGGGCCTACACCATCTTGGGGTGGGGCGGCTACTGGGGATGGGACCCAGTGGAGGATGCGGCGTTAATGCCGTGGCTAGCCTTGACCGCCTTCATCCATTCCATCATGGTACAAAAGCGGCGAGGCATGTTCCGCATGTGGAACATTGCACTCATCAACATCAGCTTCGCCCTAGCTGCATTCGGCATGTTCATCAACCGCGGGGGCCCTGTACCCTCCGTCCATTCCTTCGGCCAGTCCAACATCGGGTGGCTCTTTCTCACCTTCCTTGCCGTCGTCGCTGTGAGCTCCTTCGGGCTTTTTTTCTACCGGCTTCGCATGCTCCGCACTCCCTCGCGGCTAGAGTCCTGGTTTTCCCGTGAATCATCCTTCCTGGTCAACAACTTGTTGCTTCTAGGTGTCGCGTTCGCGACGATGTGGGGAGTGGTCTTCCCGCTCCTCTCAGAACTGGCAGTTGGCAAGACCATTACAGTGGGAGCGCCCTTTTACGACAAAGTCAATGGCCCCATTTTGCTCGCGCTGATCTTCCTCATGGGAATCGGGCCCATGCTCCCCTGGCGTAACGCTACGTGGGTGTCGTTCAGACGTGCCCTATTCGTGCCGGGTGTCATCACCCTGCTCATAGTCGCAGCGGTTGCGGCGATGGGCGTTCGTAAGCCTGTCGTCTTGGTGGGCGTCACTGTGTGCACCCTCGTTGCGGTCGGCATCCTGCAGGAGTGGACGCGCGGCACCATAGCCCGGCACCGCACGTCCGGCGCCGCATACCCCGTTGCGTTCGCCCGTTTGATGGCATCGAACCGGCCACGCTATGGGGGCTACGTCGTCCACCTCGCGATCGTCATGCTCGCGTTTGGGATCATCGGCTCATCCTTTTATCAGCAAGAGACCGACGCATTGCTGACCGTCGGGCAACACGCGGCGGTGGGCAACTATACCGTCCAGCTCACGGGGATCAATGTGCAGACATTCGCAGACCGTACCCAGTACACAGCCGAGTTGAACATCCTCAAGAACGGAAAACCGTTTACCACGATGGCCGCCTGGAACGCTGACTACCCGGCCTTTAACATGACGGCTACCCGAGCGGCCATCCGTTCGACACCTGTAGAAGACTTGTATGTGATTTTCAGCGAGATCCAGCCCGACGGGAAAACAGCCGCATTCCGCATCCTGGTGAACCCCATGGTCTGGTGGATGTGGTTTGCCGGGCCTTTCCTCATCCTCGGCACGGTCATAGCCCTTTGGCCCTCCAAGCAGCGCGCCGTCGCCTACGTCCCGGCGGTCGCGCCCGCTGGTCCCTTGCCGTCCGGTGGACTCTCATGACCATTACTATCGTGACGCTCTTGTTGCTCGTCTGCCTGGCTGTTCTGGCCTATCCATTCTTTGTCCCGCATTTCGAAATGGAGGTCAGTCCCGACCCAGCACGAGACATCATGGAGCAGATCCGGCGTTCCCGTGAACGCGTGTATGAGGAGATCCGCATGCTCCAGCAGGAGCACTTCCTCAACAATCTGACCGAAGAGGAGTACCAGTCTCAGTTGCAGGCCGCACGAAGGCGGGCGGCGGAATTGGTCCGCCAGCAACAGCAGGTGCAAAACGCCTTTGCCGAGGCAGAGGCCGACGTCGAAGGGCAAATGCTCAACATGGCCGGACACGACGCCGCGATAACTGCGTCCGCCGAGGAACCTGAAGGGCGGTCCAGCCGGGGATGACCACCTTATTTTGTTGGCCGCGGCGCCCGCTTGTATGGGTCTCCGCCGCATTCGCTCTAGCTATCCTATTCAGCAACGGCGCCATCCGCGCCCAGGCCAGTGATGCCGGCAACGGCACCGTCGTCCTGAATGGAATGATCCAGCACGGAGGGACGGTCACGCAGGGGTTCGACCCGGCGTCGATTCCCGTCACGCTTGACGTCCTGCAAGGGGTGAGCACCGTACAGGAGCTCTCTACCAAACCCAATGCTTCCGGGGACTTTCAGTTCGAGGTAACCCCTCAGAAAAATGCAACCTATTTCGTCTCCGCCGTCTACGAAGGTGCCACTTACTCCGGTTCGTGGGACTCGTCCAACCTGAACAAGCCCATAACCTTGACGGTGTTCGAGGCCACCCACGATCCCAGTGTCCTGAAGTTCGACAACTACACCATCATCGTGACCGGCGCCTCACCTAAGGATGGCTTCGTGGAGGTAGAGGAGCGCGTGAGCGTCAGCAATGACAGCGGGAAGACGCTGGTACCGGACCTGAACTCCACGAGCCCTGCAATGCTGAGCTTCTTGCGATTTGGCCTCCCACCCGGCGCCTATAACGTCAATGTGCAGTCGACGCTGGTGGGCGGGCAGATCATTCAAGTGGACAAGGGGTTCGCGTTGGACATGCCCATTCCGCCAACCCCTGCCGGTCAGCCCCACCAGTTTGATTTTGTGTACCGGGTACCGTACACCAAGCCCACCTTGGACCTGAGTCGCACTATCGGCTTCCCCACGGCCGCCCTGTACGTCGTCGTCCCCGTGAATGTCGCCACACCATCCGCTCCGCAGCTACAAGACCTCGGAGCGGCCGACTTCAACGACCAGTTGCTGCGCCTGATGCAAGGGAAGAAACTCCCGGCAGGCCAGGAGCTAAAGCTTTCCCTCTCAGGATTGCCCATGCCCACACTTTGGGACAGGGTGTCCCAGTTCGCCGGGGACTGGTACTTGAAGGTCGGCGCGCCTGTGATGGTCGGACTATTCGCCCTTGGCCTGTTCCTTGTCGCCCTGAAGCGGCGCTCCTCCACTCGGGCCGGCCGCCCCGTTCCAGCAGGGCTTGCAGGCCGCCGAGAAGACCTGCTGGAACGCCTCTCGGAGCTCGATGTCAGCTTTCAGAAGGGACAGGTTCCACGCCGTCGTTATGAGCAGGAGAAGGACCAGATTAAACGCGCCCTGACGGAGATCGAGGTCCGCCAGCGCTTGGATCTGGACAAGACTGCGGGCGGGCCGAAATCCCAGGATCACTGATTCTTAGGGCGCTCCTCCAAGTCTTCACACTGCGCCAGACGCTCCTGGAAGTAGCACCTATCCCCACGTGTCCCGGGGTTCTTCTCCAAGGTCCTGCTCTTCACTGTACAGGCTGCCGGCATACCGAGGTGCGCCCTCTCAGCTACCGTCACTTTGCCCTCTGGCCCCTTCCCTAACCCGCCATTTTGTGACAGAACAGTACCTTGGTTTCCGTTCTAGCTCTGCAGGCGAACGGCACTTTCCCCTCCACGGCTTCACCGGCGGAATAGTCATGTGGACAGCTTGACGGCCCCACGATGTCTCCTGCCACCCCCTTGACGGTCCGTCCATCCACGAGCGGGATAGGAGTGACACCGTCGTTGCCCTGCTCGCCACTTACCCCTTGCGGGTCACTGCATGGGGCGCACTTAAGAACGGCATCGATAGATCACAATGGCCCGCGTTGCGAGCCTGCGCCTAGTCGTCCATAATGGGCGTGCTGGATGCACAGCTCAACGCTGGGTCCATACGCCAGCGGAAGCTATAGGAGTAAGTATTGCATCCGTTTCAGTACGTTCCCGCGGGTTCCGTCCAAGAAGCAATTAGTGTCCTCAGCCAGCTTGGCGCGCGCGCGAAGTGCATGGCGGGCGGCACCGATGTACTGGTGCAGGCACGCGCCGGCCGGTTTGATTTGGATGTCCTCGTCGATCTAAAACATGTCCCGGAGATAATGGACCTGAGGCTGGACGCCGAAGGTCTTTACATCGGCGCCGCGGTTCCCTGCTATCGCATTTATGAGGACCAGTCCATCCGAGATGCTTATCCGGGGATCGTCGACGCCGCATCCCTCATTGGCGGCATCCAAATCCAGTCCCGCGCTAGCCTGGGCGGGAACTTGTGCAATGCTTCCCCCAGCGCGGATGGAATTTGCCCGCTCATCGTGCATTCCACCACTGCGATTGTGGCGGGGGAGCGGGGTTGGCGAAACCTCCCCGTGGAGAAGTTCTGCATAGGGCCGGGCCGCAACATCCTCGAGCAGGGTGAACTGCTGGTTGGTCTTCAGGTGCCGCTGACTCCTGCTGGATTTGGAGCTGCCTACCAGCGTTTCATCCCGCGGAACGAGATGGACATCGCCGTAGTCGGCGTGGCCAGTGCAGTGACATTGGGCGAGTCCGGGACCATCGAGGCCGCCCGGATAGCCTTGGCAGCCGTAGGCCCCACGCCAATCTTGGCTTCCGAGGCGTCTGCCGCCCTGGTGGGAAAACGGCCAACTGACGATGCTTACGCCGCGGCCGGTGAAGTCGCGGCGAAGGAGACCTCACCCATAGACGACATGCGCGGCACCTCCGAGCAGCGACAGCACCTGGTGCGGGTGTTGACTCGCCGGACGATGGCGAAGGCCGTGCAACGCGCGCGGGAGAACGCATAGATGATCCAGGTGCAGAACGAACAGGTGCGCAAGGTGGCTGTGCAGTGCGAGCTTAATGGCGAGCCTGCGGAATTCTTGGCCGCCCCGTATCAAAGTCTGTTGGAGACCCTACGGGAAGTCGTCGGCCTCACTGGCACCAAGGAAGGCTGTAACGATGGGAACTGCGGCGCATGTACGGTTTCCTTGGACGGACGCATCGTCAATGCATGCCTGGTGCTGGCGCCGGAAGTGGAGGGCAGGCGTGTCGAGACCATAGAAGGCATGGCGACTCCCGACGCCCTCCACCCGCTCCAACAGGCATTTCTCGAGGAAGCCGCGCTTCAATGCGGCATCTGCACGCCTGGCTTCCTCATAGCGGCCAGAGCGCTGTTGGAGCGGGAGCCCAGCCCCGACGAGCACCGCATCCGCTTCTGGCTCGCGGGCAACCTCTGCCGGTGTACTGGCTATGACAAGATAGTCAAGGCTGTCCAAAAAGCGGCTGTGATGCAACAACAGACCACCTAGTCTTTTGCTTCAACTAGCCTTCTACTTCAACTGGAGGGGGCCAGGGGGAGCAGGGAATGTATGCTGAGCGAAGCGGGTGCCGCCCCTTATCGTAGCCTTCCGTCACTTGCGAAGAATGGTGCCGAAGCATAGGAGCCGAAGTGCATGACAACCACGACAGAGCGAACGCAACGAGATTTTAAGGTCGTTGGCACGCGCCCCATCCGTCCGGACGGGCTGGATAAAGTCCTAGGCCGGGCGGCATATGGGGCAGATATCCGTCTGCCAGGGATGCTTTATGGCGCCGTGCTCCGCAGTCCATACGCTCATGCACGCATCAAGCGAATCGACACCTCCAAGGCAGAGAAGGCGCGTGGCGTCATGGCGGTAATGACGGGTGCGGACATGCCTATTGCGCAGGACCGTGCGCTCGAGCTCGGCGAGGAGGTGACCAACGCCAGATACGCCAGTGGCAAGATCATCGCCCATGAAAAGGCCCTTCACAAAGGGCATGCTGTTGCCGCGGTGGCCGCGGTCGACCTGAACACCGCCGTGGAAGCGCTGAAGCTCATCGAGGTGGAGTACGAGCCGCTAAGGCCGGTGGTCACCATCGATGAGGCCGTCGCTCCGGAAGCACCCATCGTCCATGAGGATCTCGTGGGCAATCACCTAGGCCAAAAGGTGCCACACACTAACGTGACCAAGGTCATCCGCCATGAGTTCGGTGACCCAGAGGACGGCTTCCGGCAAGCTACGACCATCATCGAGCGTGAGTACGAGATCACGCGTGCCCACCAGGGTTACATTGAGCCGCAAAACGCCACAGCCATCTGGGACTCAAACGATCACATCACGGTGTGGACCAGCGTCCAGGGCGCCTTTTCCGCGCGGGAAGCCATCTCACAGGTACTGATGCACCCGGAGTCCACCATCCGCGTGGTCCCCATGGAGATCGGTGGCGGGTTCGGCGGCAAGCTCGGCATTTACCTAGAGCCCATGGCAGCTATTCTTTCCCGCAAGAGCGGGCGCCCGGTAAAGATGACAATGGACCGGCGCAGCGTGTTCGAG
>JBJKQC010000390.1:0-3087 GCA_046705745.1 Dehalococcoidia bacterium | reverse complement strand
CCAACAGCTCGTTATGGCCGAGGTCCGTCCAGATCATATCGATTGACTGCACGCCGGCAGCGGCAGCGGCGATGGCGAATGACGAACGCGCGTAGAGCATCTCGCGCGCCTCGCCGGTCTTCACCAGCGGCAGGCCGAGCTCTACAGAGAAGTCCTCGGCGCCGAAGGAGACGGCGATGATGCGGTCCGATGCTGTGGCAACGGCGTAGGTGTTGACGAACCCAAGTGGGCTTTCGATGAGCAGCATTAGCCGGGTACTGTTCAGCTCGGCGCCAGCCGAAACCTCCTCCTTGGACAGGGCGTCGCCGATGTTCCAGACCTGGTCGGGGGTCTCCACCTTGGGTACGGCGATTCCTTCCACCCTTAGCCGCACGGCCGCCGCCAGATCCGCCGCGAACAATGTCTCATGGCGGGGGTGATTGACGCGGATGTACCGTCGCGGAGAACCGGAAGGCGGCGGCTCCCGCAGCATCCGTGTCAGCGTATCGCGGGCGGTCTGCTTTTCCGCCAGCGGGACCGCGTCCTCCAGGTCGTAGATGACTGCGTCCGCCGGCAGCCCGAATGACTTTTCGACCATGCGCTCCTTGTGTCCTGGGACGTACAGCCACGAGCGAACGGGAGGTCTGCCTGCGATTGACATATGTCCACCTGACAAATAAGTCTTGGCGCATACTACCAGCAGGAGCGATCTTCGGCGCTCTGTCCCCTGCCAAGCTCCACCGTTGTCCTGCTAAGATTGGTCCGGAACCTATCGGTTGCGCTCAGGCGTGACTTTCGCTGTGCCCGAATGTCTGGCAGGATGTGCATACGAGAAGGAGGGATGCCATGGCGGAACAGCATGCTCACTCATATCTGCAAACGCACCAAATGAGTGGGGACGTCCTGCGTTTTGCACTCTGGGATGAAACGAATGTCGTACAGGAACAGGCGACGCTATCTCCCGAAGGCCGGGCTTCCAAGACGCTGCTCAAAGAAGGACCGTTGCGGCTGACGCTGGTGGCCATGCGCAAGGGATCCAGCATGGACCAGCACGTGTCGCCCGGCCCTTGCACTATCCAGGCGCTCAGGGGTCGCTTCCATTTCAAGGCCAGTAGTGGCGAATGCGACCTCGGCCCGGGCGATATCGTGGCGCTGGACAAGCAGACGGTCCATTCGCTGGAGGCAATAGAAGACAGCGTGCTGCTGCTGACGGTGACGGTGCCGCCTGGCGAGCGCGCTCCGGCGTGAGGTCCGGCGCATCGCTCTGTCCGCACGGCGAACGGTTATCCGAAGGCTGTCAGTACGACCTCGGCATGCCCAGGACGTTCTGGCCAAGGTATGCGAGAACCAGGTTGTTGTTGACGGGCGCCGTGATGAAGAGGCGCGTTTCGCGGAACTTCCGCTCGATGTCGTATTCGACGGCGAACCCATAGCCGCCGTGGGTGTTCATGCAGACGTTCGCCGCTTCCCATGAGGCGTCCGCGGCCAGGAGCTTGGCCATGTTGGCTTCCTGTCCGCAGTGCTCGCCGCGGTCGAACTTGGCCGCGGCATCGTAGCGCATAAGGTCGGCGGCGCGGGCGTGGGCGTAGGCCTGGGCGATGGGGAACTGCACGCCTTGGTTCATGCCGATGGGCCGGCCGAAGACTTCTCGTTCTTTCGCGTACGTCACGGCCTTATCGATGAAGAACCAGCAGTCGCCGATGCACTCGGCGGCGATGAGGATACGCTCGGCGTTCCACGAGTCGATGATGTACCTGAAGCCCTTGCCTTCCTCGCCGATGAGGTTCTCCGCCGGTACTTCGAGTCCGTCGAAGAAGAGCTGAGTGGTGTGGTTGTTCATCATCAGCTCGAGGGGCCGCACCTGGAGCTTGGACCCGGCATCGCGCAGGTCCACGAGGAACACCGATAGCCCCAGGGCCTTGTCCGCAAGCTCCTCGTAGGGCGTCGTGCGGGCCAGCAGCAGCATCAGGTCCGAGTGCTCCACGCGGGAGATGAAAATCTTCTGGCCGTGCACGACATAGCGGTCGCCCCGGCGGACGGCGGTCGTCTCGATGTGCGTCGTTTCGGAGCCTGCGTTTGGCTCGGTGACGCCGAAGGCCTGCAAGCGGAGCTCGCCGGAGGCGATGCCGGGCAGGTAGCGCCGCTTCTGCGCATCGTTCCCGTGTTTGAGCAGGGTCCCCATGGTGTACATCTGCGCATGGCAGGCAGCCCCATTGGCGCCGGAGCGGTTGATCTCCTCCATGATGACGGAGGCTTCCGTCAGGCCCATGCCGCCGCCGCCGTATTCCTCGGGGATAAGGGCCGATAGCCAGCCAAGGGACATGAGCTCCCGGATGAACTCCTCGGGATAGGCATGGTCCTTGTCCAGCCGCCGCCAGTATTCGCCGGTGTACTTAGCGCACACATCGCGCACGGCCATGCGGATATCGTTCAGGCTCTCGGACGGTCCAGCAACAGTCATTACAAGCGACTCCGAGAACGTATTGTGTGGCAGGGACGGCATCCTGTGCCGTGGTGATCTAGTAATCGGGCTGCGCCAGCGTGCCTGGGCACCACAAAGCCAGGGGCGGAGCATCCGCGCGATCTGCCGGCCCATGCCGTCGATCAGCGGATGCTTTTGCCCCTACGCCTGCCTCGCGCAGGATACCTCAGGCATTCACCAACGGGGCCACCTCTTCCCGAAACGCATCCAGTTGGAGGACCTTCATAGCCCACGGGCCACGGCACGACTCGCTCAACGCCAGCATCCTCGTCCGCCGACAGGTCCTCCCCGCACTCCTCGGCCGGTCCCGCAAGGAGCCTTTTTTGATGACTCCTTCTGCCGAATGAGCGTTGTGCGTTCCGCGGCGGCAGTTGGTCGCGTGTGTGAGCGCCGGCAAGCGGCCTAGCCCTCAGGACCGAGGGCGCGCACTACAGCGACTTCCTTGCACCGCTCGGTCTGGAACAAGGGGCATACTTGGCAGTCCCGGCTCAGCTTTTCAGGCGGCCTGTCGGTGAGGACAAAGCCCCAACGGAGGAACTTACCGATGGCCTGCGCGTTGGTGAGGGCAAAGAGCTTCTGGTAGCCTCTGCGGTTGGCCTCTCCCACGCACCATGTGGCAACTTGCC
>JBJKQC010000389.1:0-5109 GCA_046705745.1 Dehalococcoidia bacterium | reverse complement strand
GACTCCAGCCTCGCCTCCGACAACCCCGCTTTCACAGCAATCAGGATCGGCCCCATCCTTGAGGAGCATCTCGCCGGTGGCGCCGAACGCGACTCCAGCGCCAGTTCCTGATCCGCCCACCCCTACACCGCCACCTGCCGTACCCACGGCAACGCCGACACCCACTCCTGAGCCACTAACACCCACGCCCGCTCCAACGGCGACACCGGTGGCTGCTCTCCCTGGATCCACGCCCACGCCATCGGTAACGCCTGCACCGACTGCTACACCCACTCCTCCATTGATCTTGGCGCCCACGGGGTCTCCCACCGCGACTCCGACGCCAACCGTGAGGTCTACGCCACAGCCCGTTGGGCTTCCCGTATCTAGCTCTGGTAAGCCGGGTGCGCCGGGGGGCGGCAGTCCTCCTCCGCCGAAAGCAGATCCTGGCGGACTTTCGTCGCCGTTCCTGGCGGCGATCGGGGGGATTGTGGCAGCCGTTGGCTCCGCCGGTGCCTGGTTCGGGCGCTTGTTCTATCTTGCCAGACGCGCCCGCGGCTAGCTCTATTGAGCATATGAACAAGGGCCGCGAACGCGTGGCACCACCCTCTGGCGTCTGCCGGCCCTGGCCGGTATCGTCTAGCGTGCTATGACCCTGGACCTGAGCAAGGCTGCCATTCAGCTTCAAGAGGCCTCCGGACGCTTCTTGGAGCAGCGGCGTGCAAAGCTCGCGGCGCTGGCCCAGGCGGTGGGCCACTTCCAGTCGGCCGACGCGCAAGACGTCGAGCGCCGGCGGACGGCGGGGCGCACTACATTCCTGGCGGCAGGCGTTGATGGGACGTTGGTGGGCACGGCCGCAGCGCCGGCTTTGCCAGCAGACCACATCGTCATTGCCGTGGACGGATCGCATATCGACGTGGACCGCCACGGTCCGGTACGCTGCTCGTTGGTCAACATTGGGCGCGTGTCGCTCCGCTATGGCGAGTTGCCGGAGGCCGCGCTCTGGAGCGAGCCGACGCTATTCACGGAGCACCATGAGTTGGTCCTTCGCGACCCCAGCGGGACGCGGGAGCAGCCCATCGAAGGGCCCCTGTTGGGAGTCCTGAGGGCTGTGATGGAGCTGGAAGCCCTGGCAGACCTGGCCGAGGAATCGGAGCCTGGGTTACCACTCCTGGCGCTCATGGATGGCTCGCTCGTTTTGTGGGGGCTGGCAGGACAGGTGTACCCGGACTACGTCCGGCGCGCGCTGTTGGAAGAACGGTTCCTGCCTGCTATGGAACGGCTGCGAGCGATGGCGACGCGGCGCCTATTGGCGGTGGCCGCCCATATTAGCCTTCCACGGAGCACTGATGTGGTGAACGCCGTGCGGATATCCCGTGAAGTGTGCCGGCACGAGCAGGTGGACTGCGACCATAACTGCGGTGCCATCCCGCGAGGGCTCCGCAACTGTGACACCGTCGCGGACGTTACGGATGCGGAGCTCTTCCACGCGTTGCTCCAGCCCGCCGAGCGCTCGCCGCTTTATAGCTCTACCTCCTCCATCGTGGAGTCTTACGGCGAGCACGCCGTCCGGTTCTGCTACGTGCACCTGGGTGAGGAAGTAGCCCGTCTGGAATTGCCAGCCTGGGTGTCAGAGGAGGCAGTCGCATTTGCGCACGCCGCTTTGCTGGCCCAGGCGGCCAAGGGGCACGGCTACCCGGTGGCGTTGCAGGAGGCCCACGAGCAAGCCGTAGTCAATGGCGCCGACCGCGACTATTTCGCCCAGCTCCTCCGTGAGATGCTGGCGAATGAGCGCCTGCCGGATGCGACATCGCAAAAGGCGCGCAGCAAGCGCACCCGTTGGGTCTGATGACTCCACTGGCCAAGAGTGGAGTGCGTTCGGCCTCACCGCGGCGCTATTGGGTGGAAAGCTTGCTTCTGGCTTCAGGTAGACTTGCGCCCAGATCAAGAGGGAAAGGACCGAGATGGCGAAGAACGGCTACAAGGTGATGGACTCCGACATGCACGTCGTGGAGCCGTCTGACCTGTTCGAGAAGTATCTCGATAAGAAATACCAAGATCGCTCGCCCGGGGTCTCTAGGGTCGCCGGCAAACGAGGCGGCGTGTTCCTGTTCGAGGGCCACCGTTTACCAACGTGTGACGTCGAGAACCCGCACCGGATGTACGGCATGAGTGGGTCGGCTGACGCCGCATCCGCGCCCATGCGCGCCCGCGGCTACGATGGGCCATCCCAGCTCATGGCCATGGATATGGAAGGCATCGACGTAGCGGTCATGTACCCCACGGTCTGCCTGTACGTTCCAAACGGCCTGGACGGCGTCGATGGCCCGCTTTCGGCCGCCGTGTGTCGCGCCTACAACAACTGGTTGTACGACTTCTGCGAGGCGGACCCGTCCCGCATGAAAGTCGCGGCGATGCTGCCACAGCACGACCCTAAGGAGGCGGTGCAGGAGGCGCGCCGTGCCGTACAGGAGTTGGGAGCGGTGGGCGTCTACATGCGTCCGAATTTCGTGAACGGCGTGACGTTCCATAGCGCCGACTGGGGCGAGCTATGGAACACCTTGGAAGAGTTGAACGTGCCCGTGGGGTTTCATGAGGGCACCGGCTCCGTGTACCGCCAAGACGGCTCGGAGTTCGGCGACAACCGCCTGATGCTGCACGCTTGCTCCCATCCCATTGGGATGATGAAGGCCATGATCAGCATGATCTGCGGCGGCGTGTTCGAGAGCTTTCCCCGGCTGCGGGCGGCCTACCTGGAGGCCAACAGTGGATGGGTGCCGTTCTGGCTTGGCCGCATGGACCGGGACTATGAGCACTACCGGCAGTGGGATGCGCCGTTCCTGACCAAAAAACCCAGCGAGTACTTCAAGTCCAACTGTTACGTGGGGACCGAGGCGGACGAGGCCGAGCTGCAGTACACCATCGCCGCAACAGGAGACAGAAACATCGTGTTCTCCTCTGATTACCCTCACCACGATTCGGAGTTCCCTCACGCCGTGGAGGAGTTTCTCGGCCAGGATGCCGTTAGCGACGCCAGCAAGAAGGCGGTCTTGTGGGGCAACTGCGCCCGGCTTTACGCACTTGAGTAGCGCAAGGGGCCGCCGGGACTCCTTGCCAAAGACCTACTGTCCGATGTATGCGACGACCTCGATCTCCAGCAAGAACTCCGGCCGGGCCAGCCCGGAGACGACGACCAGTGTGCTGGTGGGAGGCTTGTCGCCGAAGCGGCCCTCGCGGGCGGCGCGGATGGCGTCCAAGTGCTCGCGGCCCACAACGTAAACGGTCGCCTTGACGATGTCCGTAAGCTTGCCGCCTACGGATTCCATCGCCTTGCGCAAGTTATTGAAGACCTGCTCCGTCTGGGCGGCCGGGTCTCCCACGCCGATGACATTCCCGTTTTCATCGGACGCGGTCTGGCCGGCGATGTAGGCCCAGTCTCCCACTTTAATGACGTGGGTGTAGCGGTTGTTGTTGGGGGCCAGGTTCGAGGGCTGGAGATGTTCCACTGGTGGCATGTCTTAGGCCTCCTTCAGGTTTCGCACGGCATTAGCCATACCCCATTCATGATTGGGGGGCGTCTGAATGCCCGGCGGACAAGAGCTCGACGGCGTAGGCGAGATAGCCAGCTGCCGTGAGCTTCGCCCGGAGCGCCTCCGCCGCGGCCTTGTCCTCGGCCAACGAGAACAGCGAGGGCCCCGCGCCGGATAGCCGCACCCACTTGCCGCCCGCCGATTCGAATGCGCCGCAGGCTGCACTATAGCCCGTGAACGCCTGCGGCGCCACCTCTTCAAACGTGTTCGTCATTGCATTGGCCACGGGCAAGCCCGCTCGTAGTTGTTCCACCAGCGCAGCGGTACGGCTGCCGTTGGAATAGTGCTCCGGGCGTAGCAGGCCGTAGAGCCGTTTGGTCTTGGCGTCGTCGTCGGACTGGGTGGGCACGAGGACGACGGCGAAGCGCTCCACCGGTCGGGGGAGTGGAGTCAAGATGTCGCCCTTGCCTTCGCCGAGGGCCGTGCCGCCTTCTAAGAAGAAAGGCACGTCGCTGCCGAGCTCGGCGGCGATAGCCATGAGGCCGTGGGCCGAGACCGGCAGCTTCCAGAGCTGGCGCAGCCCGCGCAGTGCGGCGGCCGCGTCGCTGCTGCCACCACCCAGACCCGCGCTCATAGGGATGCGCTTGCGAAGAGAGATCGATGCGCCGGCCTGCACATTGAACGCGTGGCGCAAACGCCGTGCTGCTCGCAGTACGAGGTTGTCCTCTAGGGGGGCTGCGCCCTCGGGCTCGACATGGAGCGTAAGGGCGTCCGCGGCTTCAAACATGAGCTCGTCGCAAAGATCGATGGCCTGGAGGACGGTGCGCACATCGTGGTAACCGTCTGGGCGGCGCCCGAGTATTTCCAGTGAGAGGTTGACCTTTGCCGGGGCGAACAGGTGGAGCATGGTGGTCAGATTGTAGCGGGCATACGGGATGGCTGCGCTGGATTTGTTGTGGAGGGCGAATCTATGTGTCAGTGAGGCTGGAAGACCGCCACGCGCGGTAGAGGCTTGCCCACTCGGCCAGGGAGAGGGTTTCGGCCCGGCGGGTCGGGTCGATGTCGACGCGGGCGAGCAGGGCCTCGGCATCATGGGCTGGAATACCGAGTCCATTGGCGAGAGCGTTGCGGAGCTGTTTGCGCGGTGCGCTGAAACCGGCCCTCGCCAGGCGGAAGAAACCGACCGTACTATCGATGCCCTCGGCCGGACGGTCGTAGACCCGGATGCCGACCACAGCCGAAGTCACCTTGGGAGGCGGATTGAAGGCGCCGGGCCGCGCGAGCCGGACGAAGCGCGGCTCGCCGAAGAGCTGTACGGCCACAGAGACCAGCGACATATCGCCGGGCTTAGCGCACATCTGCTCGGCCACCTCACGCTGGACCAGCACAGCGGCGGCTTGGGGACGGCAATCGCTTTCCAGGAAGGCGCGCAGAATGGGGAGCGCGGCGTAGTACGGCAGATTGCCTGCCATCTTGTAAGACCGGCAGCCGCCCAGGATTTCACCTGGCACGGCTTCCCGTGCATCGGCGAGGCGTATCTCCACATTGGCAGGCATCGTCTGGCGCAGGCGCTGGACCAACTCCTCGTCGAGCTCTAGGG
>JBJKQC010000388.1:0-5619 GCA_046705745.1 Dehalococcoidia bacterium | reverse complement strand
CTCCGGAGTGTTGCTCGGCCCAGGCCCGGCTAGAGGCAACACGCCATTGCCACCGCTTGAAGCGTTGGAACCGCCGGCGCTCTGGCCCTCAGCAGGAGCGCCGTTGCTCGGACCCGTCTCCGGCGGCTTGGATGCTTGCGTGGCCTGAGGGTCGCGCGCAGAAGGATCGGGCGTCGCCTGGCCGCTTCCCCCGTTCTGGGATTGCCCTCCCACCTGGCCGTCACTGGCCAAGGCCAAGAGCGGCCCCTGGGCGGCGATAAGTGAAGCTGCGGTGAAAAGCGCTAAGCTGCTGCGGAAAAACCGCGGTGATATGGAGTGTCTCATGATTCAGTGAAAACACGTACCAGTCGCGTCACTATAGCCCGTCAGCTTCTCGGGAAAACCGTACTTTAGTACAGTGACTGCCGCACCATTGACATCCCAACGGATGAACCCTACGTACGTGCTGTGGTCTCTCCCTCGGCTAACACCTCCAAGACGCCACCATCCATGCGCAGCAGCAACCGGCCAAGCTCGTCCACGTCTTCCGCCAAGCCGGTTAATACCCGCTCCGTCTGGCGCACCGTGATCCGCTTGCCCAGCGTCTCCAGGACGGTCCGCCACTCGCTCACCACGTCCTCACCCACGCTCGCGCGCCCGTAATACTCGTCCAGCCGCGCCAGCACCGCTGCGGCAGCTTCGACGTTCTGAAAGCCCCTGCCTGTTTCCGCGCGGAGGCTCGTCGCCATTCCCAATAGCTCCGGGAAATTACGCGTGTCGAGATTTAGGTTCAGGCCAATGCCCAGCACGGCCACCGCATCGCCCGCCGTGGATACCCTGCCCTCGACAAGAATGCCGCACAGCTTTCGCCCCCTCACACAGACGTCGTTCGGCCATTTGATTGCACACTGCACGCCGGCGATGTCATGGACCGCCGCTGTAACGGCCAGACCGGCGATGATGCTCAGAAGTGGCGCCACTGTGGCTGGCGGACGCAACACCACCGACAGCAGCAGCGAGTCGCCGGGGACGGACACCCATCTCCTGCCGAAACGCCCACGCCCCTTGGTCTGGGTTTCCGCCAGGGCTCCGGCGCCCGCTGGTATACCCGCTTCAAGAAGCCTCCAAGCGACGTCCATGGTGGAGGATACTTCTCCGTATCCGTAAAGCCAGCGCCCCAGAGTAAGGCGAGGGTCGATGCGCTCCCAATGTGCTCCATATGCCATGCGCTGATTCTATACGGCCATGTGATAGCATCCAGGGTCGTAGTCCTCTCAAGCACGGAGCGCAATGGCCCTCGCTTTGCTTATCTGCCCATCCGGGTGTCAGGGTCCGGGCAGGCTTTTCGTCGCGCCTCTTTCGGGGGGCCGTCCGTGAAGAGCGACAACTCCACTTCCTTTCGGTCCCTGCTCACGCCTGAGACCTTCCCCGTGTTCCTCATGTTCTTTTTCTGGGGGTTCGGGACGGGTGGTCTATGGCTTGCGAGGCCGCTGTTCGCCTTCGATCTTGGCGATAAGTCCTTCTTGCTCGTGGCGCTTATCTCTTCGGTGAGCGCTGCCCCGCGCATCATCACCGGGCCCGCCACCGGCTACGTCGTCGACCGCTTCGGGCGCAAGCCTTTCATCATTCTGGGGTCCGTCCTGCACATTGCGGCGCTGACGGGCGACTTTTTCATTCACAGCTACATCCAGTTCTTCCTCCTGGAAGTGCTCGCGGGCATCGGCATCGCCGTATGGATGACCAGCTCCAACGCCTTACTGGCCGACGCGACCGAGGTGCGGACGCGAGGTCGGGCCATTGCCCTCCGCGAGTCTTCCTCGCGCGTCGGTCTGCTCACCGGCCCAATGGTCGGCGGCGTGGTCGCCGCGACGCTCTCCCTGCGGTACGTGTTCCTGTTCATCGCGCTTACCAAAGTAGCAGTAGTCCTCCTCACCGTCTTCCTCATCCATGAATCACGGCCAAAGAGCCTCAGCACGGCGCAGACGGCCGAACAAGCAAAGGCGGCACGCAAGAAGCGTTTGGACCTGAGCATGTTCAAGGGACGTGCCTTTGTGGCCTTGGCGCTGGGTACCATAGCGACGGGCCTGGTGGTCGGAGGCACCGGCGTTTTCCGGACCCTTTTCCCTCCACATGCCAAGGCCGCGGCGGGCCTTTCCGATACCCAAGTCGGAGACCTCATCTCCATCGCCGGCGTGCTCGGCTTGATAGCGTCTTTCCCGGCAGGAATGGCGAACGACCGCTTCGGGCGGAAGCGGATCCTTATGCTCGGCCTCGCCGTGGTTGCGGTTGCCGTCTATCTCATGTCCGGCACGACGGCGTTTGCCATGGCGGTGATTGCCGTCGTTGTGTTCGGCATTGGAGAGGCCATGTCCAATGGAACGGTCCAGGTCTACGCCATGGACTTGGCCCCCGAGAGCCAGCGGGGAGCGTTCCTGGGAGTCTGGTCCCTATTCACGAACATCGGCCAGATCACGGGTCCGGTGGTGGTGGGAGCAATGGCTGACTCCTTTGGCTTCACGAAGGCCTTCATCATCGTCGGGTGTACGCTCATCGCGGCAGTGGCTGCCATTTTCGTGCTCGGCGTGGAAACGGCGCCACGGCACGGCACAGGGCCGCAGCCGAGCGCACCGGAATCGGTCCCTGACGCGAGCGGCGGGCGGCGTTTATAATGCGCCCCGTCCCATCCACGGGACCGAGGTCTTACGCATGCCGAGGATTGAAGAGAAGCTGGCCAGCATGGGGCTTAAGTTGCCAGAGCACGTCGCGCCGGCCGGTAGCTATCTGGTCGGGTACCGTACGGGCAACCTCGTTTTCACTTCCGCCGTTGGCCCCCGGACCAACGAGAGTAACATCACGGGAGTGCTTGGCGCGGGCTGTACAATTGAGGAAGGGTATGAGGCCGCCAGGCGAGCGTGCCTGCGGATGCTCAGCAACGTGAAGAGCATTATCGGTGACTTGGACAAGGTAACGCACGTGGTCAAGGTCTTGGGCATGGTGCAAGCCACACCGGACTTCAACGACTACGCCAAAGTCGTCAACGGGTGCTCCGACCTGCTGATGGAGCTGTATGGTGAGGCCGGACGCCATGCCCGGACATCCATGGGCGTGGTCCGGAACCCATTCGACGGGACCGTTTCCATCGATGCCATATTCGAGGTCGCTGACTAGATATTGTTTCTGTCATTTAGACCGGATTTCTTCGGTTGGACGGCAGGGCGCAGATTCGGGCCTGCCTAGGTCGAGGCGCAGCGGCGCTCGTTCACAGTCCTACCGGCGAGCTTGTCGCAGCGCCGGCTGCTCATGAGCGGGAGTAGCTCAGTGGTAGAGCTCTTGCCTTCCAAGCAAGATGTCGCGGGTTCGAATCCCGTCTCCCGCTCCAAGCCCTTATGAGCCTGACAATGGGCAAGCACTTGTATCGTGGACTCCAACGGCCCTGGAACGCTGTGCATCGAATGCGGCGAGACTTCCAGCCTGGCGTCGGGTTACCTATATGGCGGGGGGTCAGGTCTTCTGGGGTCGGAACTGACTTCGAGCAGCTCAAGTCTGCGGGCGACGAACGGTGTAACTGCCGGCGCCAGAACCAATGTGAGCAGGATGATCCACATGCCAATCGGCACCAGAGGCTCAGAGCCCGGAAGATTGAAGCTGCTCACGGTAACGAGGAGCACTGCTGGAATTGCGCCAGTCTCCCGAATGAACGAGAAAAACAAGAGCTGTTGCGTCGTCAGGCGCTCCTTACCGAATTTCAGGAAAACTCCAAGCATCCCGAAAACCATCGCGGGGCGGATAATGAATATGAACAGCACTCCAACGAGTATGCCTATGGGAGCATAGGCAAGCAGCGAGTGCAGGTTTACCAAAGCGCCCAGCAGTAAGAAGATTGAAGGCTTCGCAATGCCGTCAATCACGCCGCCAAAGAAGTGCTCGGCGTCTCGCAGGTGCTCCATTGATTCGAACATCAGCCCCGCAATGAACGCTGCAAGGTAACCGCTCCCGTTCAGGACAATAGCCAAATAAAAAGTGAGCAGGATGATGCTCAGGAAAGCGACCGCCTGAGCACCGCCTTCGATGCGGTTGCTCCTCACATGGTGCGTGAGCAGACGAAGCAACCCGAACCCAATAGCCCCGGCAAGAACACCGAACCCTAGTTGCTTCACCAGCACAAGAACGTTGGACACAATGACCAGGTGCTGGTACCCGCCCGAGATGCTGGGAAACGCACCCACCGTGGACGCAAACCCTACCAACGAAAGCGTAAGAATGGCGCCGACCACGTCATTCATTGCACTTTCCGAGACGATAATGTCCTTTGTTGCCGGGTCCTTGAAGCGCATCCCTTGGAACAAGAGGATGACCGATGCAGGGTCCGTTGACGCCAATATCGCGCCAAGCAGCACGGCGACGGTCGCGGACACCGCTATGCCCAGAGTAAGGCTTGACGTCAAGATGGCCAGCGAGAGCAATATCGCAGTCACCAGCACGCCGGGGAACGCCAACAACCCAATTTTCCAAATGAGCCTGCGAAAGCTTTTGATGCCTGTCTCGAGCCCCCCCTGGAACAGGATCAATGCGGCTGCGACGCTCACTATCTCTTGCAGCATGTCATGGTGCACATCTATGGCTTGGAGAAGCGGCTGCACCGCGATACCGACCAGCAGTGCGGTAACGAACGAAGGTATCGGCGAGTCTCCGACGAGGCTATAGCTCAGGTACCCAAGCAACCCGACGAGCCCTAAGTAGTATGCAACGCTGAGGTGCTCGGCGTTGGGGCTGGAATTGATTACGTTGGCGATTTCGCCATTCAGGGTGCGAGAAATCACCCCTGCAATGACGAGCCAGGGTAAGATTTTCAACGCCGCCAGGAAATTTGAAACGATGACGTTCTTTCCCACTCAATTATCTCGCCACCGAACGCACTGACCCAAAGCTATTTGGCCGAGCTCGACTCTGAATAGCCGCCATTGCTCGCCCCCCAAAACACAAAAAGCAGGCACTCGTCTCGCCCGCTTCATGGCCATGCAGTAGCCCCGTGCGAAGTGTAACAGCCTGTCCCTACGCGAAGGAGTCTTTTGGGCTTGCTATCTAGGTAAGTCGCCAAAGAAATGTCGTTGGCCCAAGAACGCTCGGTCCTGAGCCCGTTCGAAGAGATCGTTCGACAGCCTCAAGGCGAACGGACCGAGGACCGATGCAACGCGAATGTTCACTGGGCACCCGCTGAGTGGCAGTTGTTCCCGGGTACAGCTTAATGCAACGACATCGCAAATGGTCGGGACGATACGGTTATGGAGCACGTCCGTGGCCCCAGGGCAGGCCCGCGGGTCACGGATAGCATCCCGGCGATGTATCTTTGGTCACCGCCTCATACGAGGGAGCGTGAACGAGACGATGGTCCCACTCTTGTGACTGCGGAGCTGGATTGTCCCGCCGTGCATCTCGACAAGCCGTTTGGCCAGCGAGAGTCCCAGTCCGCTACCCTTGACCGCGTGCTGGTCTGCCTTGCTCCCCCGATAGTATGGGTCGAACACATTCGGCTGCTCGTCCTCGGGGTTTCCCGGTCAGTTATCGGCCACTGAATCTGCCACACCGCCGCTCGCGACCGATGACGCGCTAACGCTGATTTCGCCACCGGCGGGGGTATAG
>JBJKQC010000387.1:0-13391 GCA_046705745.1 Dehalococcoidia bacterium | reverse complement strand
GATGGGGAGGTCGGGCGCGGCGGCCATCTAAGATAGAATGTTCCGACTGGAGAATTGCTTTGCGCCTCTTACCATCTCCTTGGCTTCATGAGTTTGAAGCCATTCTAGGATCGGTGCAAGATACAGCGATTATCGCCGCTCCTTATATGACGCGACCGGCGCTGGAAACGCTGGCCGCCAAAACGATCAGACGATCGGATGGCATCAAATTCGAATTCTTGACCAGTCTTAACGTGGATGACATGGCGGCCGGGTCCATGGACCCTAGGGCTTTAGCCGACTTTCTGGAAGCTGCCCCAAATTCTGTGGTCCACTATCTTCCTCGCCTGCATGCCAAGGTTTACGTAGCCGACGAGGCTTCAGCCGTCATCACCTCCGGTAATTTGACCTTCGACGGATTGTCGCGAAACTACGAGTACGGCGTTGCGGTCGAAGAAGTGCCACTCGTCCAGGCAATCATTGACGACCTACATCGGTATGCAGAACTTGGGGCCCAAGTGACGCGAGCCGATCTTATGGTGCTTGGGGAGATAGCTACTGAATTACAGGAACGTAGAGATCGGCTCCTCACCACTGCGCGAACTGCTCTAAGAAGGGAATTTCAGGCTCGACTCCAGCAGGCCACAGATACATTGAATGAGCTTCGAGCAAGGCCAGGAGAAAGCGCCAACGCGATTTTTGCTCGCACCATCCTTTACTTACTCCGTTCTGGTCCCATGTCTACCATGGCCCTCCATCCTCTTGTTCAGTCGATCCATCCAGACCTCTGCGACGACTCAATAGACCGCGTGATTAATGGCGTCCACTTTGGGCGCCGATGGAAGCACATGGTAAGGAACGCCCAGCAGACGCTGAAGGAACAGGGCCTGGTGGCGTATTCGGCGGGACAGTGGCGGCTAGCAGGTTAGCTCAGAGGTAATCAGAAGGGGCTCCCGTCAGGAGCCCCTAAACGCGTTCTAACGGACTGGAGAGGAGGTGTGCCGCTAAAACTCTTCGTCGAAGGCCACGCTGCCGCCGACGCCGACCTGATAGGCGGCGACGCGGCGCTCGAAGAAGTTGGAGAGCTCCTGCACGTCCTGCAGGTCCATGAACGTCAGCGGGTTGCGCGTGCCGAAGTGCTTGGGCAGGTCTAGGTTGGACAGCCGCTGGTCCGCCACGTACTCCAGGTACTGGCGCACCTCCGCCACCGTCAGCCCGGCCACGCCGTCCTTCAGCAAGTCCTCGGCGAACTGCGTCTCCGCGTCCACCGCCTCGCACAGCATCTCCACCACCTGCTGCTTCATGCGGTCGTCCCACAGGTGCGGGTACTCCTGGCGCACCTTGCGAGCGACTTCCAGGGCGAAGGTCATATGGCAGCTCTCGTCCCGGAATACCCAGTTGGTGCCGGAGGCAAGGCCGTTGAGCAGGCCCTTGGAGCGCATGAAGTAGACGTAGGCGAAGGCCGCGTAGAAGAACAGCCCCTCCACGCACGTGGCGAAGCAGATGAGGTTCAGCAGGAACTGCCGCCGCTTCTCGTCCGTGTCCGTGGCCTCCAGGTCGTAGACCGAGTCGATCCACTTGAAGCAGAACTCCGCTTTGCGGCGGATGGACGGAATGGTCTCGATGGCGCGGAAGGCCTCGTGGCGGTCGTCCAGGTCCGGGATGTACGTGTCCAGCAGCGTCAGGTAGAACTGGACGTGCAGGGCCTCCTCGTAGAGCTGGCGCGAGAGGTACATGCGCGCCTCGGGCGCGTTGATGTGCTTGTACAGGTTCAGCACCAGGTTGTTGGACACAATGGAGTCGCCGGTGGCGAAGAAGGCCACCAGGCGGTGCACCAGGTGGCGCTCCGGCGGCGTCAGCTTGTGGTGCAGGTCCTTGATGTCGTCGGAGAAGTCGAGCTCATCCACCGTCCACGTTTTGCGAATCCCGTTCTTGTACATCTCGTAAAACTCGGGGTACTTCATGGGCCGGAGGGTTAGGTTCAGACCTGGTTCGAGAAGCATGATTGGCTAGGCTCCGTGTTGCATCTTTAGGGGTTGGCGATTGTTGCACCAATGGAGGCGACTATTGCCTCCGTTCGTCCTGAGCGCGCAGCAGTCGAAGGACGAACAGGGCTTGGCCCACCTCATCTCCATTTGCCTATCCCCCCTGTGGGCTGTGACTATTCATTCGGCACAGGCTGTGGACAAACGGATGTGGCCATGGCCCATCGGTAGGGGCGCAGCATGCTGCGCCCCTACACGCCGCATCTCTCTTATTGGCACGCCTCGCAGGCCTCCGGGTTCTCCAGGGAGCAGGCGATGGCTTCCTCGTCCGTGTATGTCTTCACGGCCTCCTCCACGGGCAGGACGGTCTTGGCCGCGCCGGATGTTGTCTGCATGATCCGCGTGGCCGGGCGCGAGCGCAGGTAGTAGGTGGTCTTGAGGCCCGACTTCCACGCGTACAGGTACATGGACGAGAGCTTGCCGATGGTGGGCGCCGCCATGAACAGGTTCAGCGACTGGCTCTGGTCGATGTAGGGCCCACGGGCCAGTGCCATGTCGATGAGCGCCTTCTGCGGCAGTTCCCACGCCGTCTGGTACAGCTCGCGCAGGTCGCCAGGTATCTCCTCGATGTGCTGGATGGACCCCTCGCCCTGCTTGATCTTGTTGCGGATGTCCTCGTTCCAGAGCCCGCGCTCCTTCAGGTCATTGACGAGATACGTGTTCACCTGCAGGAACTCGCCGGAGAGCGTCTCGCGCTTGAACAGGTTGGACACCTGCGGCTCGATGCACTCGTAGGCGTTGGAGATGGAGGCGATGGTGGCCGTCGGCGCGATGGCGATGAGCAGCGAGTTGCGCAATCCGTACTGCTTGATACGCTCCTTCAGGTCGTCCCATCCCTCGCGG
This sequence comes from Dehalococcoidia bacterium, assembly GCA_046705745.1. Classification (GTDB taxonomy): domain Bacteria; phylum Chloroflexota; class Dehalococcoidia; order Lucifugimonadales; family Australimonadaceae; genus JBJKQC01. The sequence goes on along the minus strand of JBJKQC010000387.1, from coordinate 10,524 downwards.
GTGGGCGTCACGCCCCACAGGTCGAACTGTAGCTCACCCTGGGCCGCGCGCGTGTCCTTGAATGTCTCGTGCGGGCCATGGGCCTCCGCCAGCTCGTTGGATGTGGTCAGCGCCCAGAAGTAAATCTCCTCCTGGATGCGGGCCGACAAGTCCCGCGCCTCCTGGCTGTCGAAGGGCAGCCGCAGCTTGAAGAAGACGTCCTGCAGGCCCATGACGCCGAGCCCGATGGGCCGCCACTTGCTGTTGGACAAGGCCGAGGCATTGGTGGGGTAGAAGTTGATGTCCACCACGCGGTCAAGGTACCGGACGGCCGTGTGGACCACCTGGCCCAGACGCTCGAAGTCGAAACGGTCCCGCCACGTGCCCTTGGCGACCTCCTCCTTTATGAAGTGGCCGAGGTTGACGGAGCCCAGGTTGCAGACGGCGGTCTCCTTGTCGTTGGTGACCTCCAGGATCTCCGTGCACAGGTTCGACAGGTGGATGATGTTCTCGCGCCGCAGCGTCTGGTTGGACTTGCGGTTGGCGGCGTCCTTGAAGGTCATCCATCCGTTGCCCGTCTGCGCCAGCGTCCGCATCATCCGCGCGTACAGCTCGCGGGCGGAGACCTGCCGGACGAAGCGGCCCTCGGCCTCCGCCTGGGTGTAGATGCGCTCGAACTCGTCGCCGTAGGTGTCCACTAGCTCCGGCAGGGCCTTGGGGTCGAAGAGCGACCACACGCCGTCTTCCTCGACACGCCGCATGAACAGGTCCGGCACCCAGTTGGCGGTGTTCAGGTTGTGGGCCCGGCGCATCTCGTCGCCGGTGTTATCCCGCAGCTCCAGGAAGTCCTCGATGTCCGCGTGCCATGTTTCTAGATAGACGCACGCCGCGCCCTTGCGCTTGCCGCCCTGGTTCACCGCCGCCACGGAAGAGTCCAGCGTCTTGAGCCAGGGCACGACGCCGTTGGACTTGCCGTTGGTCCCGCGAATCAGCGAGCCCTCCGAGCGGACACGGGAGAAAGAGACGCCGATGCCGCCGGCGAACTTCGACAGCTTGGCGATGTCCGTGTAGCGGTTGTAGATGGCCTCCAAGTCGTCCTGCGGAGAGTCGAGTAGGTAGCAGGAGGACATCTGCGGGTGCCGCGTGCCGGAGTTGAACAGCGTCGGCGAGCTGGTCATGTAGTCCAGGTGGGACATGAGCTCGTAGAGGTCGATGGCCTCGTTGGGGGACTCGGCCAGCCCGCACGCCACGCGAAGGAAGAAGTACTGCGGCGACTCGATGGACAGCCGGCTCTCCGGGTGCTTCAGGAGGTAGCGGTCGTACAGCGTGCGGATGCCGAAGTACTCGAAGAGCTTGTTGCGCTCCGGCTCGATGGCGTCGTTCAGCTTGCGGCTGTTGGAGGCGACGAACTCCGCCACCTTGTCGTCGATCAGGCCCAGGTTGTGGCCGGCCTTCACGGACTGGGAGAAGGACTGGATGTCCTCGTTCTGGACTTCCTTGTCGATGTAGGTGGCCAGGAGGCGGGCCGCCAGCTTGGAGTACTCAGGCTCCTCGGCGATCAGCGACGCCGCCGTGCGGATGGAGAGCTCGTCCAGCTCACGGGTCGTCGCGCCGTCGTAGAGGCCGCTGATGGTGCGGGTGGCGACCCGCAGTGGGTCCACGGCGGTAAGCCCCGTGGCATTGCGCTCGACCGCACGAACGATCTTCATGACGTCGGCGTTCTCGAGGCTGCCGTTCCGCTTGCGCACGCGCATGGTAGTGGACGATGCGGCGGTTATCTGCTCTCCGCTGCCGGCCTGTCCGCTGGTGGTCGGGGTGTACGTCATAAGCTGACCTCCAAAGACTCCCTGATGGCCGTTTCCATGGCCTCTTTTCACGCTCTTCCCAGAAGGGAACAAGGGCGAAGTATGAACCCCACATTTGGGGTCTGTCAATAACCCAAACACAAGATATTGTAACGAATTTGGCCGATTTTCCCAAGACGATAGCGACGCGAAATTCCGTGGCCACGGCCATGAAAAACGCAAGCTGGGCCCGTGGCTCACTGCTTACCGCTTACTGCTTACCGCTCACTTTGGGAGGCGTCGGCCGCATCTTCCGGCAGGGCAGGGGAAATCAACAAGAGGAGATTGTCATGCTTCCCGGTGAGTCGCCGACTTGACTTCCGGCGGCATGTGGGCGCAGGGCGTAGAGGCCGGTTGGGAAGTGTGCGTGGCTCCTCTGAACGGGCCGACGCACACCCTCCTCAGTCCGAGCTACCGGCTCGCCTCTACGGTCGTCCGTCCGGCTTCTCGAAGGCAACCTGGACGTCGCCGATGGTGCGGGTGAGGAAGCCGGCCTCGCAGGCGGCGAGATAGTAGTCCCACATGCGGACGAACCGCTCGTCGTAGCCCATGGAGCGGACGGCGTTTATCTGCTCCCAGAAGCGACGGCGCCACTGGCGCAGGGTGGCGGCGTAGTCCATGCCGATGTCGTCGGCGCTGGTCAGCACGAGGCCCGTACGGGCGTTGCACCGCTCCATCTCGGCCACCGACGGCAGGACGCCGCCGGGGAAGATGTACTTCTGTATCCAGTTGACGCCGTTCTTCTGCGCCTCGAAGGCGCTGTCGGGCACGGTGATGACCTGCATGGCCAGCTTCCCGCCGGGCTTCAGCACCTCGGAGCATTTCATGAAGAAGGTCTCGAAGTACTCAGCGCCCACGGCCTCGAACATCTCGATGGATACGATCTTGTCGTACTGGCCGGTGATGTCCCGGTAGTCGCACAGCTCCACGCTGACTAGGTGGGAGAGCCCTGCCTCCCTTACCCGCTCCACGGCCAGGACGTGCTGCTCCTTCGAAATGGTGACGGTGGTGACGCGGCAGCCGTAGGTCTGGGCGGCGAAGATGGCGAAGCCGCCCCACCCGGTCCCGATTTCCAGCACTTGGTCATCCGCGGTGATACCCGCCTTTTCGCACATGCGCCGGTACTTGTTGCGCTGGGCGTCCGCCAGCGGCTGGTCCGGCCGCTCGAACACGGCGCTGGAGTAGGTCATGGTCTCGTCCAGCCAGAGCTTGAAGAAGTCGTTGCCCAGGTCATAGTGAGCATGGATGTTGTCCTTGCTCTGGTCGACGGTATTGGCCCGCCGTCGGTGGAGGCGCAGGTTGCGGCGACGCGACAAGAGCTTGAGCGGCCCTTTGTTCAGGTCCACGGACTGGCGACTGACGAGCGCCAGCTCCAGCAGCGCGACCAAGTCCGGCGAGTCGCAGAGGCCGTCCACGTAGGCCTCCCCGAAGCCGATCTCACCGTGCAGCAGCACGCGCCCGTAGAAGGCGTTGTCTTTTACTTGAAGCGTCGCCTCGATGCCAGGTTTCCCTGAATCAACTCGCCTGGACACGCCGTCCGGCGTTTCGATGACTACCGCGCCGGTCCGTATCTTTCTCAGGATCCGGTTGAAGGTCTCGCGGGTGAGGGTGTTGGCGTCGGCGCTGCCGGCGTTAGTTAGCAGGTTCAAAGGATGTCCTCTGCAAGATGATACCCGCGGGCCAGGATAGCGGAACGGCCGGCGGTCTTTCCATAGGGTTGGAAATGGGAGGGTTGGAAATGGGCCACGCTATGAAAGGGGCGCCCCGGAGCTCCGGGGCGCCACTGTGTTGCTTTGGAAAGTCAACCGGCTCAGCCTTGGGACGGCGAGGTCTCGCCCGTGACCACCCGCAAGTCAATCCTATCGCCGATGAACTCGCGCGCCCTGCTCCGGAGGCGCTGGTACACGCCTGTGGGCACGCGCACGCCCCGGTCCTGCTTGCCCTTGGCGTTGGGAAGCGGCAGCCCGACCTTGTCCAGGATCGCCTCGCCGAGCAGGCCGTAGCCCGCCCCTCCCAGCCGGTCCATGGCCTGTTTGACGGCGCGCGGCGGGAACGGGCCGATGGGGTACCCGCGGCGAACTGCCATCTCCATGAGCATCTGGCCCGTGCGCCGGACGTTGCCGGCGACCTCGCTGAAGTTACGGACCAAGTCCTTGGCGACGCGGCTGAAGTCCATGTCGACCTTGTGCATCCACTGGAGCGACTTGGTGCCGAACTGGGGCGTTAGACGGGTGCCGGGCATCTGGAAGGAGAGCATGGTGTCCGCCACCATGCCGAGCATCTGCGGGTTTTCCTCCACCTGCACCGCCGTCATGCGGCGGTACCACACCGTGTGGAGCGTTTCACGGCGCTTCACCAAGTTCGCGCAGTGGGCGGCATAGGGCGCCGCAGGCTTCAGCAGCTTCGATATGAGCCCGTGCCAGTTGTCCGTCAGGTACTCTTGGATGACTCCGTACGTGGTTAGCTCAACCGGAGTCCTGCCGCAGCAGTGCTCGTAGCTCTTCTCCTGGACGTCCTTAATCTCTTGGTCCAACTCCTCTTCAGAATGGCCCAGGGACTGGAGCATGAGTTTGTACGGTGTGTAGTGAGTGTGCTCATCAGGCACCCACACCTTCTGGTTGAAACGCCTCAGCCATTGGGCGTTGTGCCGCTTCGCCCCATCTTCGAAGACCGCCGCATAGGAATCGGTCGCTGATTCGGTGAGCATGGCCAGCTTGAGGATGCCGACCAAGTCTTCCTCAGTCATGTCCTCCGGCAGCGTCTCCACGACTTTTTTGACATCAAGGTCTTCCTTCGAGGCGTGTAGCTGCTTGACGTCGATCAGGTCGCCCGGGTCCGCTTCTATGCGATCGACCAACGCTTCCAGCTTAGGTAACGCGCTTTCCGGCAGGTAATAGCCTGTCGTGCCGCTCATGCGTACTCCTCATGCAATGTAGGGTAGTGGGCTGTGTGTGGCAGCATCCGTTGCCGGTAACGACGTTGCGAGTTCTTTGACTAACTATGGTGTCGCTGGCGATCGATGCTCGGGGCGAAATAACGCCTGTCCGTGAGGGCCGCTCGAATGGCGGACGTTAGAAAATATTTGAGTAGTCAGAAATCCCGACTAACTGCCTACGTTGACTCTAATGCACGCCTTTACGAGTGTCAACCGGCCACGGTCACGGAAAGAGGGTGCTATTCGTACGTTTGACCTAGTAATTAGGTCACATGAGCCGATGGGTCGTGGGCTGGGGCGGTCCCGACGGACGCGGCACGGGCGCACCCGTGAAAGTGATCTCCACGCACGGCATGCGGTCCAGAATGCGGCGGACCAGGTAAAACGGTCCCCACCACGGCAGCCGCAGGCGGTGATTGATCCGGACTGCCTTGAGCGTCCACTGAAAGGGCAGGCCGGCGCCTCCACGCGATGACCAGCGGTCGATAAACGCGAGCACGTACGGAGTACGCTCTTCGCGGCTACGGACCACCCTCGCTCGTCCCGGAATATCGTACCAACGGTTACCCTCGACCGTATGGACAGTAACATCCGGGTGGGCGCGCATGTTCGCGACCCAGTCCCGCGCGCCGGGGTACCCCGATAGGTAGAGTTGCGGCCCCCCGTTCCACACGTACGTTGTTTCCACAACGCGCGTGACCCCGCTTCGGCGGCCGAGCATGGAGACGCGGATGAGGAAGCTGTTCGCAAGAATACGGCGCAGGTCTTCTTGTACTTCCCGAGGTGCGTTTTGCATGCCAAGGCAGTATACGCCTGGAACCATCTACGGGGGCTAGGCAGGGTCCTTTTGGGCCGGCGCTGGCTGGCTTGAGTCTCGCAGCACGGGGAACAGGCGCCGGTGGAGAAATACAACGAGTACCCCAATAAGGGCCATGCCTGCCACGCTCTGGCGAGGACCGATGGCCTGGGCCACTGTTCCCATGAGCAGCATGCCCGGCGCTTGTATGCCTATGCCCAACGAAACGGCGCCCATGGCGCGGCCGCGAAGCCGCGGGCCGACGGCTTCGAGCGCCATTACCGGCTGCATCACTGACATTCCTGCAAGGCCGAAACCGGCTACGAGCATCAATGCCAGCGAGAGCCCATACGACGGGCTCCACGCGAAGGCCATGGCCGCGACCATGAAGAGGACCGCCCCCAGGGAGTAGGCGTTTCCCTTTTTAGCCGGCTGAGCGGAAGCGATGATGGCAGAGCCCACAAGCGAGCCCGCCCCGACCGCGCTGACTAATAGCCCGTAGCCGACTGCGTTGGTCCCGAGGAAGTCCTTCCCGATGACGGGGACCATTTGCATGAAGGGAAAGCCGAAGCAATTGAAGACTGCCGTGAGGAGGACCACGGCGAGGAGCGTGCGGTTCGACCCCATGAGGCGGGCGGCTTCCGTTAGATGTTGGAGCGCAGTGATGTGCGAGGCGTCGGCTGATGGAGCTGGGGGCACCCGCAGGGAGAGGGTAAGCAGAAGGGCGCATGCCATCAGGACGGCAATGCCGACGTAGGCGCCGCCAAAGCTTGCGAAGTGAATCAAGGTGGTCCCAAACAGCGGCCCGATCATGTTGCTTCCGGTGATAAGCCCGGAGTCCAGCGATGTCGCGTTCGTGAGGGCATTGCCGGAAAAGATATCCGAGATGAGCGCGCGGCGGGATGAATAATCGATAGCCCAGGCAGTGCCGGTCACGAAGATGGCTGCGAAGGCCTGCCAGGCTTGCTGGTGGCCCGTGATCAGCACCCCGCACATGGCTGCGGCGACAGCGAGCGTGACGGCCTGGGCGGTGGCCATGAGCCGCTTTCGCGGGACGCGGTCGGACAGGCTCCCGGCGAACAGGCCGAACAGCACCATGGGAGCGATGCGGCTGACGCCAACAAGAGCGACGGCGAATGGGGACTCGGTGATCTGCAGCACTAGCCATGAAAGGACCGTGAGTTCGGTGGTCCGGTAGATGTAGTACAAGCCCGCGGCGGCCAAGAGCCTGCGAAAGGTCGGGTCCTGGAGCGCGTCGAAGGTGCGGAAACCGTGGCGGGCGGGCGCGGAGGGACTGTTCTCGTGCGACACGTGTGCTCGATGGCCGGCAAGTGCCACCAATTGTAGCCGATGCGCGGAACAGAGCGGCATTTACACCATGGGATTAGACAAAGTTCAAACTGTGTTTCAGCCGATATTGATCCAGCCGACTGTGGGCTTGGTCGTCTCCCGAGTGTTTGCCTTGCCACTGAGGTCTCCTCCCGGGCAGCCGCCGCAGGTTCGCGGCTGCCCGGGCATCGGATGACCGCGTAACGCATCCCGCGTTTTCTGCGCCGAGATTCGATGTGGGCCCGGTCTTCCCTGGAGCAGCAGTCGGTAGCGTCGGCTCTAGTAGGACCAGTGGGCGTGGGCTGAACGTTCTCCGTCGCGATACCTACGCTTTTCAGACTAGTCTAAAGTAATTATGACACTGGATTCGTTGACGTCATAAATTGATGTAATTGGTTTCGCTACCCCTGACATTACGTTTCGTCAGTCGTTTATCATTGCGAAGGTCAGCCTGCTTTCTGGGTTTTGGTCTATGAGCTAAACCCGATTCGAGAAATCACCTATTGACATTCCTAGAAATCGTAGGCACATAATACCCGCAACCTTTGTCAAGGAGCCCACCATGGACAAGGTAGCCGCGCAATGCGCAAGGCTCATTCGAGTTAGCACAACGAGAATCGACGGCGGGAGCCTATTTGGCTCTACCGTCAAGGAACGATGGGAGCGTTTCGTTACTCCGGATCGCCAGAATCGCGTAGCCGTAGGGAACTACTGTATGCTCATCGACCACCCCAAAGGGTGGGTGTTGGTGAACGCTGGTCCGGGAGACAAGGCCCCTTTGAGCCTAGACGTTGCCCCGATGCGCAGCCGCTCGTGTCTACTACGCGAGTTGCGGGAAATGGGACTGGTACCCAAGGACATCGCCGTCGTTATCTATACCCATTTACATGACGAGCACATCGGGGGTGGCACGCATATGACCTCCTCCGGCCGGGTGCTCCCAACGTTTCCGAACGCGCGCTACGTGGTCCAGCGGGCGGCCCTGGAAGAAGCGTGCCATCCCAACGAGCGCAGCGGCCACTACTTTCGCTCCGACGATTTCCTGCCGGTCCAAGAGACCGGGCAATTGGAGACCGTTGATGGGAGCTGTGAGGTTGTTCCCCAGGTGTGGGTGGAGCCCGCACCGGGCCCGACGGCGGGGCACCAGATCGTGGTCAGCCAGTCTGGAAGGGAGACATTCGCTTTCCTGGGCACGCTGTTCCCCACGTCCCTGCATTTGCGCCGTGAGGTAGTGGCGGCATCGGACTGGAACCCCGAGGCCACAGCCCGCAGCAAAGAGGTGGTACAACGTACCGCCATAGCTGAGAGCTGGCGGGTGGCGCCGGTCGGCCGCGACGAATGGGTCGACGCCCGCGACCTGGAAGCGCTGGCTGCCTTCAGCGCCGGAACTGCCGTCTCGGCCGTGCCTGCTCCTCGCGTCAGGACCCGGGAGCTCGCTGCAGTCAGCTAGGCCCTGCACAACCGAGCTTTTCCAAGATGGCCCTGTCCTCCTTGGACAGGGCCATCTTGGCCAGCAGGTCCGGCCTCCGCTCCAGTGTCCGACGCAACGCCTCCGTCCGGCGCCAGCGCGCAATGGCCGCATGATCGCCGGATAGCAGCACCTCGGGCACCGTCCAGCCGCGGAAGTCCGCGGGGCGCGTGTACTGCGGGTACTGGAGCAGTCCCGACGTGTGGGAGTCGTCCGCTAGTGCTTCCTCGCCGTGTCCCAACGCGCCAGGCAACAGGCGCAGCACGGCGTCGGTCACGATCAGCGCCGGCAGCTCGCCTCCCGTCAATACGTAATCGCCAATGCTGATCTCCTCGGTGGCGAGGAACTGTCGTACGCGCTCGTCGATGCCCTCGTAGCGCCCGCAAATGAGGGCGATGGCGGGCTCGCGCGAGAGGCGCTCGGCGTTCGCCTGGGTAAAGGTCTTGCCCTGAGGTGTGAGCATGATGACAGGCGCGCCGGGAGGAAGGGCCAGCGACTCCATGACCTCGAACCACGGCTCCGGCCGCATGACCATGCCGGGACCTCCCCCGAAGGGAGAGTCGTCTACCGAGCGATGGCGGTCATGGGTGAAGCTGCGCAGGTCGTGGACTCGCACATCCGCCAGCCCGGCCTTGCAGGCGCGGCCGATGACGCCTGTTGCAAGGGCAGGAGGGAACATCTCCGGGAAGATGGTGACGATGTGGACCTGCATGGCCGCCAGGGCTAGTGGCCCCGGTCCGCTCCGGTAAGCTGCCCCAAGGCGTGCGGTAGCACCGGGAGGAGCACCTCCAGCCCTTCGCGGACGCCCTTGGGGCTCCCTGGTAGGTTCACGATGAGCGTCTTGCCGCGCGCGCCAGCCACTCCCCGGCTGAGCATGGCCATGGGAGTCTTCGTCATGCCGTAGGCACGTATGGCCTCGGCCAGTCCGGGCGCCTGCCGGTCGACGACGGCCAGGGTGGCCTCCGGCATCACGTCGCGATCGCTCAGGCCGGTGCCGCCGGTAGTGATGATGAGGTCCGTGCCCTCGTCCGCCCAGGCGATGAGCGTGCGTTCGATAATGGCGCGATCGTCGGGCACGACCACGTACTGGCGGTGCCCGAAGTCAGGGCCGGCGAGCATCTCGCGAATGAGCGCACCGCTGGCGTCCTCGCGCTCGCCGCGCGCCCCCGCGTCGCTGCTGGTCAATATGCCGACGGTGTACATGGCCCGATCATGATAGCAGGTGAGCGGTGGCCAGCGCCTATCGGAGCTGTTCCAGCACGCGGACGGCGTTATGGATGTGGCTCCCCATGCTCGTCTCACTGTGGTGAGCGTCCCGGACCACCCCCACCTTGTCGATGACGTAGGTGATGCGGGACGTGCCCAGGTTCAAGCGCCGTCGCACGTCATATGCGCGGGCGATGCTGTGGTCCGTGTCGGAGCCAAGGCGGAACGGCACGGCACACGACGCGGCAAAGCGCTCGAGCGTCCTGACATCGTCCGGGCTAATTCCCACCACGAGCCCGTCCAGGCGTTCTACGGCTTCATGAGCATCACGGAAGCCGCGGGTCTCGGTAGTTCAACCGCTGGTGAAAGCCTTCGGAAAGAAGTAGAGCACCACGTGCTTTTGGGAGCGAAGGTCCGCCAGGCGGAACATCTCCCCAGAGTCCAAGGTAACGGTGAAATCAGGCGCTTGGGTTCCTGGCTTGAGCATGCGTCCCTCCTGGACCATGTTCATACTCTAGCACCGCACCCCCTTGCCCAGCACGGGCGGGTGCACTAGCGTTAAAGCATGACACTAGGCAACGTTGGTAAAGCATCCGCTTCGGACTTCGCCGGAAAACGGAAGGTATTCCTCGTTCCTTACGTAGTGGCGATGCAATCGGATCAAGAGCTGGAAGGGATGGTCGTCGCCTACTGGGAAGAGGCCATCGCGCAGGTGCGCAAGCTGGAGGCGTCTTTCGGACAAGTGCGTCACCTGTTCCATGAAGGCCTGCTTGGGCAGGACGACGAGGCGGTCAAGGCCCTGGAGCAAACGAACCCGGCCGGGGCTCCTTTTCTAAAGCAGGCATTACAGCGCGGAGCTGTCTTGGAGCCCACGGAGGACATGGAAGCGCTGCAGGAGACGTTGGACCTGCACCGGTGCCTGGCGGTAGTGCAGTCCAGCCAAAAAGTGGTCGGCCGTCTGCTGGAA
>JBJKQC010000386.1:0-4876 GCA_046705745.1 Dehalococcoidia bacterium | reverse complement strand
AAGTACCGCCGACCGAACGGTCGTCCGCTGGCCAGACCGGGGTGATGTTGCGCAACACCAGCCGCAACAACCCGCAAAACACCTGCAACTGACGTGCAAATGAGCCGCAAATCATGTGCAGATGAGCCGCAACGCGCGCAACGCCAATATCATTTCCAGCAGTCCACGGCCTGGCGCAGGGGGTTGCCGTTGCAGGACATGCGCGTAATCTTTTTTCCGAGGAACGCCAGGTGGGGTGAGTAAGCAGTGAGTGGACCGCCCCACTCCGGCGGGGCACAAGGGCAACTCAGGCTTCGTCACAGTCACGGACACCTCCGAACCGCAGCAAACCCGAAAGAGACCGCAGCACGGCCGAAGCAGATGCGAAGCAAGGCCGAAGCAAACCCGTAGCAGACCCGAAGCAAGCGCAGCACCGAGATGGGTTTTTACCAGGCCACGACCTGGGGCGTGGCTGCGGCAAACCGCGGCGATTGCCGAATTTCTCTTCCGCCGTGCGAAGCGGGAAGGCCGGGCCGCAGGCTTCCGTAAAACCTAGGGCAGGTCTCAGACCTGCCCTTACCGTTCGGCCCGACTGCAGCGGCACCAGAAGTCGCGGAATGGCAACGCTCTGGCGTCCATTGTCATTATACCACCAACAGGCATTGGAGCGAAAGATGCTGTTGGCATCGGAGAGTACCTAAATGCCCTGAGGGGCAATGCACTCGCGTTGACGCTTTTCCAATGCCGCTGCTAGCATCGCCCCGTTTGCCTACCTCTATCGCTCCGCATCCTTGGAGACACTATGGCCCTCACCGGCAGTCATCTCATTACCCGAGCGCTTCGCCAGGAGGGCGTCGATACCATATTCACCCTCGCTGGCGATCACATCCTGCCACTGCTGGATGTGCTCTCGGACGAAGGCTTTCGGCTCATCGACACCCGTCATGAGCAGGCAGCCGTCCATATGGCGGACGCCTGGGGCAGGCTGACGGGCAGGCTTGGCGTTTGCGCATTCACCACACCGGGCCACGCGAACGCCATCCCCGGGCTAACGAACGCGATGTCAACGGAAAGTCCCGTCCTGAACATCGCCGGCTCGGCGGAGTCGCTGAACTATGACCGTGGCATCATGCAGGAGATCGACCAGGTCGGCCTGGCCAAGCCGGTCACCAAGGGCGCCTGGTTGGTCAGGGACGCACGCCGCATCCCTGATTACATCGCCATGGCCATCCGGACGGCCTTCGAAGGGCGGCGAGGGCCCGTGCACCTGACCATCCCCGCGGACGTACAGGCACAGAGCGTGCATGAGGGGGATGTCCGCTTCTACGATGCTGGGGCTACCCGGCGCACCGGCCCCATTGTTGCTGGTCAGGCCCAAGTGGAGCGGGCGGTGGCCATGCTACGGCAGGCACAGCGCCCGCTCATCGTCGCCAGCACGCCGGCTGCCTACGGCGATTGGACGGGCGTGCTGGAGCGGCTCATTGAGACAGTGAAGATGCCGCTGATGACCGAAGAGGCCGCGCGGGGCATCGTGTCCGACGAGCACCCTTACTGCTTTGGCTTCTTCGATCTGAGCCAGCACCAGGCCGCCAATCTCATCCGAGAGGCCGACCTTGTGCTGTTCCTGGGCAAGCTGCTGGACTTCACTGTCAACTTCGGCTTCCCGCCGGTGGTGCCGGCCGAGGCCAAGGTTATCCAGGTGGAGCCGTCGCAGCTCCAGGTGGGCCGCAACCGTGGCGTCGACCTCGGCCTGGTGGGCGACGTTGGCCCCGTGGTGGAGCAGCTCACCTCCGAGGCGGCCAAGTACCAGTGGAAGGAGCTGCCGTGGGTGCGGCGGTTCCGCCACACGGTGGCCGAGCAGCACGCCAAGCTGGAGGCCATGGCCGCGGAAGAGGTGCCTCTGCGCTCTATGTTCGTGCACAAGACGCTGGCCCGGTACCTGCTTCCCGATGATGTCCTGGTTTTCGACGGCGGCGACTACTCATATTACGGCCGAGCCTATCTGCCGGCCCGGTCGCCGAGAAGCTGGTACTACCTGCCGAACCTCGGCATGCTCGGCTCGGCGGTACCCGTCGCCATGGCCGCCAAGCTCGCCCGCCCGCAGTCACGCGTTTATTGCATTACCGGCGATGGCGCCTTCGGGTTCAATGGCATGGAGCTGGACACGGCGGTCCGCCACCGGCTCGACATTGTGACGCTGTTAGGCAACGACGCCGCATGGGGCATCGACAAGAACATCCAGGTGGGCCTTTACGGCAAGGCCGTCGTGACGGACTTGTACCCCACCCGCTACGACATCGTGGCGCAGGGCCTCGGTGCGCACGGTGAGCTAGTGGAGCGCCCCGAGGATCTGGCGCCGGCCTTGGATCGAGCGCTCGGCTGCGGCAAGCCGTCGCTGCTCAACATCCGCGTCCGCAGCCAGATCAGCCCGCGCGCCCAAGCACTGGTGGACCGCCGCAAGAGCACGGGCGGCTTCTAAGTAGGATAGCTGTCGCTTGCGGAGCGATGGGCTCTATCGCCTGGCGGGGCAGGATGAGAAGCAAAATGGAGCTATAATGGTCCTGAAGTAGAACCATATGAGGGAGCCATGCCTGCGAGCCTTTCCATCAAGAACGTGCCTGACGACATCTTAGAGCGCCTCCGGGAGCGGGCTAAACGCAACCACCGCTCGCTCCAAGGTGAGGTGCTGACGATCCTTGAGGAGGCGACCGCAGAGCAGCGGCGGAGCCGGACTGTCCGTGAAGTCCTGGAACGTATTCGAGAGCTTGACTTTCACACGGACGACTCAACTCAAATGATCCGAGAAATGCGCGATGCCCGCTTTGGTAGTTGATGCCTCAGTCATGGCCGCCTCAATTTTCCGAGAGCCGAGGGCGGAGGAAGCCAATCAACTGCTGGTGGACGCTGAGGTCTACGTGCCTTTCATCCTCGGGTTTGAACTGGCCAACGTAGCTTGGAACAAGGCCCGGAGATTTCCGGGCAAACAAAGCCTGATCCTGGAAGCTCTCCAGCGCGCCCTTTCAATAGACTTCCGGTGGACCCCGGTCGACTACCACGAGACCGCGCAGCTAGCGCTCCAAATGGGGCTGAGCGCGTACGACGCCAGCTACCTGTACGTGGCCACGGTCTTAGACTTACCGCTTGTGACGTTCGACAAGCGCTTGGCGCAGGCCTACAACGGCTAGCCGGCGCAGCTTCTAAAGTCCTGCGGTTGCGACATATCCGAACGCCGTCCGAAGCCTTTGAGGACGGTGTTCGGATATGCTGTTACTGGCCCGCGCCACTCTCGTCAGGCATTAAGGTACTTGTCCAGCCAGGCGAGGGCGTCGTTCCAGGCCTGCTTGGCGGCCTCCGGTCGGTATCGCTCGGCGTTGGTGTGGTTGTGGAAGGCATGCGGCGCGCCGGGGTAGACTTTCATGTCGTGCGTCACCCCCGCCTTCTTTAGCGCGTCCTGAATGGCGGGGATGCCCTGGTTGATGCGCTCGTCCTCTCCACCGTATACCGCGTACACCGCGGCCTCGATATTGGGCACGGCTTCGAGCGGCGGGTTCGCCCCATAAAACGGGACTGCGGCCGCCAGGTCCGGGTCTGCCGTCGCATAGCGCCATGTGATGCCACCACCGAAGCAGAAGCCGATGATGCCCAGGCGCGTCGCACGGGCCTCGTCACGCAGGTAACGCCCCACGCTGCTTCCGTCCTTCACGAACCCCTCGCGGGGGATGTCCGGGAGGATGGATGGGATGTCCTTCCCCGACGCGACCACGGCGTCCGTGCCGCCTTCCTCGGACAAGAGGTCTGGGGCCACCGCCACATAGCCTGCGCTGGCCAGGGCGTCGGCCACGTCCCGGAGGTACGGCACCAGGCCGCGGTTCTCATGGATGACAATGACTCCCGGCGCTGCCTGAACGCCCTGCGGCCTCGCTTCGTAGGCCTTGATTTTCACGCCTTCGCCCTGAATTTCGACGCTCTTGCCCTCAGGCGTGTGCTTGTTGACCAGGTATGGGTTCGCCATGCTGTGCTCCTGGAAGTGGAATATGGTGATCTACACAGGGTGATGCGACGAGCAGCCGTGCCATCGCTACGAGACTCGCTACATCCGTCGGAGAGGCTGCTTGTCTTTGCACATCTGAGACAAGACCCTACGCTCGCCCTTTGGCGGCGTCAACTTCCGTTGGGAAGCCTAGTCTTTCCTCACACCCGTCGCACCGTCCGGTGTTAATGTACGCGTAGCCAATGAGGAGGTGTCGCCGTGACCAGCCCCCGTTCCTTCCAACCCGTGACCGTCCGCTCACGCCTGATGTTAGAGGTTGCGTCGGAGCTGGCAGGCGACCGGGAGTGGCCGTACCGCCAGATCAAGGTCAGCATGCGGGACCAAGGCGGCGAGGACTGGCCGTACACGCTATATGCCAGTGATGGGCCGGATGCGCTGACCGCGGTAGCCGATGGCGAGGCACAGGTTGCCATCGTCAACCCCGCATGTCTGCTGACCATGGCCGTCCGGGGCAAAGGTCCCTTTCGACAGCCACTGCCGTTACGGTCGCTCCTCGTGATTCCCTCCGCGGACCAGATGGTGTTTGCGGTGAAGGCGGACACCGGCGTCGGGTCCCTTGCCGATATCAAAGCCAAGCGGCCCCCGCTGCGCGTCTCCGTGCGCGCTCAGCGTGACCATTCGGTCCACCTCATCACCGACGCTGTTCTGGGCCTCGTTGGTTTTTCAGTCCAAGACATCGCGAAATGGGGCGGACAGGTGCGCTACGACTCCGGGACCCCGGGCGCCGGGCGCATCGAGCTGGTTGCTCGCGGAGAGGCGGACGCCATATTCGACGAGGCCGTCCGGGGATGGGCGGACCGGGCGATGGAACTGGGCATGCGGTTCTTGCCGCTGGACGAGGGAATG
>JBJKQC010000385.1:0-13079 GCA_046705745.1 Dehalococcoidia bacterium | reverse complement strand
GGGCCGATGCCTTCGGCGATGGTCTTCAGCAACTCCCGCGCGAATATGGGGTCGAACATCTCACTCCCTCAATGCTGGCAATCCTATTTCCGGTGGGCCTGTTGATTGCGCTGGCTTCAAAGCAGTTGTACGAACTCCTCGACTGAGGGTCCGGCTTTCCTAATCAACCCTATCAACCCTCGAAATCAACCCTCGAAGTGTGCCTGACTTTAGGGTGGGATGCTGAGGCACTGACAACGTGGCTGGGTGACCCTGTTTGCTCATCATGACATGGGAACCCGCCCTTCGTCTTATGGCGAACCATGCCCTTTCAAAGGCGTCAACGGCCTGTCGTCCCGAAATGACGGGTAAAGGCGGCACTAGGCCGCCATCTCTTGGTCTGCTTGGACCTCACGCGTCTCAATCGTTAGCGGCAGACCCCCTTCCGCACGCTCTTTCAGGCACTGACGGATTTCCTCAGACACGATTTCCGGCGTCTCTTGGGGAACGGGCGTCTTGTCCTCTGCCGAGACCTGTAACCATAGGCCTATGGCTTCACGGATATTCGCGATCGCTTCTTCGAGGTTGTCGCCTTGGCTTATGCATCCCGGCAACGCAGGGCAAATCACTGAATACCCGCCGTCGGCTTCCGGCCGCAGCACTACCCTAAGTTTCACCCTTTACTCCCACTCGATGGTCCCCGGCGGCTTGCTGGTGATGTCGTAGACCACGCGGTTGACCGCCGGGACCTCGTTGACGATGCGGTTGGAGATGCGCGCTAGGGTCTCGTAGGGAAGGCGCGCCCAATCCGCCGTCATGGCGTCGTCGCTGGTGACGGCGCGGAGGGCGACGACGTGCTGGTAGGTCCGCTGGTCGCCCATCACGCCCACTGTCCGCGTGTCGGTCAGCACCGCGAAGCTCTGCCAGAGCTTGCCGTACAGACCATCGCGTTTGATTTCATCCATCACCACCCAGTCGGCCGCCCGCAGCGCCTCCAGCTTCTCGTAGGTCACCTCACCGATCACGCGTATGGCCAGCCCTGGACCGGGGAACGGTTGACGGTTGAGGATCTCCGCCGGCAGGCCCAACTCCGCCCCCGCCAGGCGGACTTCGTCCTTGAAGAGGTAGCGCAGCGGCTCCACGAGCTTGAGTTTCATGCGCTCCGGCAGCCCGCCGACGTTGTGGTGGGTCTTGATCTTGTGTGCCACGCTGCTCTCTGCGGTCTGGCTCTCGATAACGTCCGGGTACAGCGTTCCCTGAGCCAGGAAGTCCACCTCGCCCAGCGTGCCGGCCTGCTCGTCGAATACGTTGATGAACTCGTTGCCGATGCGCTTCCGCTTCAGCTCAGGGTCCGTCACGCCGGCCAGCGCGGTGAGGAACCGCTCCGTCGCGTCCACGTAGACTAGCTTGAGGCCCAGGTGCCGCCCGAAAACGTCGCGGACTCGCTCCGGTTCTTCGCGCCGCAAAAGCCCATTATTCACAAAGATGCAGGTGAGTTGGTCCCCGACGGCCTCGTGTACCAGCTTCGCGGTCACGGCCGAGTCCACGCCGCCGGACAAAGCGCATATGACCTTGCCCTTGCCAACCTGCCTGCGTATCCGGGAAACGGCCTCAGCCACGAAATTGCCCGGCGTCCAGGCGCCCTTCAGGCCACAGATACGGAAGGCGAAGTTCCGCAGCACCTCCGTCCCTTGTGGCGTGTGGGCGACTTCCGGGTGGAACTGGATGCCGAAAATGCGGGAATCATTGCCCATTGCCGCTATGGGCGAATTCTCGCTGTAAGCAATGGACCGGAACCCCGGCGGTAGCTTGTCTATTCTGTCCCCGTGGCTCATCCAGACCGGCGCTTCTTGGTCGAGGCCGTAGAAGAGCGGACTGGCCTCGGAGCTCTGGTGGATGACGGCGAAGCCGTACTCCCGCTCTTTCGCCGGAGCGACCTCGCCGCCGAGTTGGTGGGCTATGAGCTGCATCCCATAGCAGATGCCCAGGATGGGTACACCCGCATCGAAGACCCAGCCGGGAGCCAGCGGCGCTCCCGGTCCGTAAACGCTTGCCGGACCTCCAGACAGGATGATCCCCTTCAGGTCTAGGTGCTTTACCGCGTCACGCGGTGCATCTGGAGCGAGGAGCTCACAGTAGACGTTTAGCTCGCGGATTCGGCGGGCAATGAGCCGACTGTACTGAGAGCCAAAGTCCAGGATGGCGATGCCTTCAAGGCGCGCTACCGGTAGGGGCTCGATGGCCGTACCCTGGCCCTCTTTGCCTCGGGCGATTTCAAGGTACGTCGAAACTTCGACGTCGCCGCTCGTTGCAACCCGATGGGTCGGTTCCTGTGGCGGCGGTGCCGGCGTGTTGTCGTCGGCCATCCTAGCTCCTGCTGGCGTGCGTTTGATGGGGATTGTACACGCTAGCATCGGGCGGAGTGCGGGTCAACTCATCCGACAGGTCCGCACCCGCCGCGAAGCTCACAATCGTTTCGGCAAACGCCTCTGGCCGCTCGAAGTGCGGCCAATGGCCGGTGCCTTCCAGTATCTTCAATTGCCCATGCGGCAGGACCGTAACGGCGCGCTTTGCTTGCTCGAGGGGGAACAAGGGCTCGTGGCTTCCCCAGAGAACAAGAGTGGAATGGGGGATTTCTCGCAGGCGGTCGAGGAGCAGCGTCGACCGCCTAGTGCCGAATGGTGTCACGCCCGAGCGCAGTACCTGAAGCATCCGGCCCGTTACCCCTGGACTCAAGCGTTCCTCGTACAGGGCCTCCACGAGGGCATCATCGATTGCGGCATGGCTGTGGACCAACGCCCGGACCATGGCGCGTACTCGATTGCGAGTCGGCCGGTAAACGATTTCTCCAATGAAAGGGAGCGTCATTGCACGGAGCCACCATACAGCTTGCCTTCCCAACCCCGCGCTGGCGGCTAGGGTAAGCGTGCGTACCCGTTGGGGATGCCGTAGCGCCGTGAATCCGGCCATCAGGCCACCCAGGGAACTACCGCAAAGGTGCGCAGATGCACACCCCATGGCGTCCAGGAAAGCCGTGACAAAGGACACGGCGTCCGCGGTGGTGTAGGAGCGCTTCTTGGTGACCCAAGTGGACCTCCAAAGGTCGGGCGCATAGACCGTGAAGTGCTCGGCCAGGAGCGGCATGACACGGCGCCACACCAAGGCCGACCCGCCTAGTCCATGGAGCAGCACCAGCGGAACACCTTCGCCGAGACTGTAATAGGTGATAGAGCCATCCGGCGTCTCTGCGTTGTGGGGCGATCCTATAGTCGATTCCATGAGTCCATTGTATTTAACCAGAGCCACCGAATCACCTTCCGTGGCGGCCGGGCACGGCCTCCCCCCAAGCGCCTTCCGCCCGTGGTCCTGGATTAACGGAACGGCGTTCCGCGCAAGGGCCTTTGCGCGCGAAAGTCTGGGCGATTCCCGGTGACCGAGCCCCTGCGTGATATACTCGCCGCACGGGCCGCATTCTCATGGATGGCGTAATCATGCCGCGCGTGCCGGATAATCCCAACAATCGAGCCGTAGCCGCCATCCTGCTTCGCGAGGGCGGTGTGGTTGGATATCCCACGGACACGGTCTATGGACTCGGCGCGGCCATCTTCAATGCTAGTGCGGTCTCCACCCTCTTCACCATTAAGGGGCGCAGCCGTCAGCAGGGCGTGCCGGTGCTGATAGCCTCGGACAGCCAGTTGAGGGAGGTTGCCGCCGACGTTCCCGCCGTGGCGCTAAAGCTGGCGGAACGGTTCTGGCCCGGCCAGCTGACGCTGGTCCTTCCTCGTCATCCCGACCTGCCATTGCTGGTTACCGGCGGCGCGCAGACCGTAGCGGTCAGATTGCCGGACCATCCATGCCCCCAGGCCCTTGTCTCGGCCTGTGGCTCGCCGATAACCGGGACTAGCGCCAACAGGCACGGTGGCCCGGACCCTCTCACTGCCGAGGACGTCCAACGACAACTCGGTAATCGGGTGGGGCTTATCTTGGACGGAGGTCCCAGCGCGAGAAACGTGCCGTCCACCGTTTTGGACGTGACCGAAGATCCTCCTCGCGTGCTTCGCGATGGTGCTGTGCCCGTGAGGGATATTCAGAGCGTTTGCCGCGTTGTTCATGCCGATATTCCGAGGGGTGGTGACCACTAGTGCGCTTCCTGCCAGAGCCGTTGTTTGAGCAACGAGAAGTAGTTGAGCATGCCTTGCGGACGGAAATGGACAAGGCGTCGGTGGGCGGTCTTCCGTTGTACCGCATGATGCGCTACCAACTGGGCTGGGTGGTCAAGGACGGCCTTGAGATAGAGTCGCAGCAGGAGCGGCTGTTGGGCACTCTTTGCTTGGAGGCTGCCCTGTCGCTCGCCCCCGCCGCGGGTGCGGCCACCGCCGGGCTGGCTGCGGCGGCTGTTGAGATGTTTCACCAGTCCGTCACCGTCCATGAGGACATGCAGATGGCGGAGCCTCGCGCCACGGACCATCCAGCTGTCTGGTGGGTCTGGGGGCCGGCGCAGGCAATCAATGTGGGCGATGGGCTGTACGCCGTGGCGCGCTTGGCGCTCTTTCACCTAGGGGATGTCGGCCTGTCCGCGGAGCAGGTGCTTGCCGTCGTGAATGAGCTGGACACGGCGGCGCTTCGCTACTACGAAGGCCAGTACCTGGACCTGACATATCAGGAACGCATGGATGTCACGGAGGCCCAATATCTGAAAATGGCCGCGTCTAAGCGGGGAGCGCTCTTCGCAGCAGCAATGGCAGTCGGCGCTCGGAGCGTCGTCGCGTCCGACCAGTCGGTGGAGGCGCTGGCCGCCGCTGGCGAGAAGCTTGGTCTGGCGGCCCAGTTGCGAGAAGACCTGGACATGGTGTGGGGAGACGAGCAGGCCGTGGGAGGCGCTGGGCGGGTCCTCAACAAAAGCAAGCTCTACCCAGTGGTGCATGCGCTGGAATCCTCCCCGGTCTCCCGGAAAAGAGAACTCGGCAACATCTATTTCAAGCGTGTTATGGAGCCTGCCGACCTCGCCGAGCTGCAAAGGATACTCGACGAAGCCGGTGTGAAGGCCCAAACCCAAGCCAAAGCCCAAGGCTTCGCCGATGAGGCGCTATCACTTCTACATGGGGCGAGCATGGACGAGCGAGCGCTTGAGCGCTGGCGCACTGTGGCCGAGGCGCTGGTCGGCCCATAGAAAGGGGATGAGGAAGCATGGCGAAGCAGACAGTCCGTGATGTCGCTTGGCAAGGGCAGCGTGCGCTGGTGCGCGTGGACTTCAACGTCCCCTTCGAGCGAGGAACGACGACGATCTCGGACGACGTGCGTATCCGTGAAGCCCTTCCCACCATCCAGTATCTGCGGCAGGCGGGGGCGCAGGTCATTCTTTGTACACACCTGGGCAGGCCGGGCGGCAAGCCCAGCCCTGAGCTGGAGCTCGGCCCCATCGCCGAACGGCTCGCCGAGCTGTTGGAGGCTCCGGTTACCTACGTGCATGACGCGGTCGGGGAAGAGGCCCGCAAGAAGGTGGATCAGATGAAGGTCGGGGACGTGCTCCTCTTGGAGAATATCCGTTTCTGGCCCGGAGAGGAGGCCAACGATCCTGATTTTGCCAAGGCCCTGGCTTCTCTGGCCGACGTGTACGTCAACGATGCTTTTGGCACGGCGCACCGCGCGCACGCCTCCACGGAAGGAGTGGCCCACTACCTGCCTGCTGTCGCTGGGCTCCTCATGGAGAAAGAGGTCACTTTTCTGGGCAAGGTGCTGGAATCTCCCGATCGCCCGCTGGCGGCGGTCCTGGGCGGCGCCAAGGTCAGCGACAAGATCAAAGTGCTCGAGCGGCTGATAGGCCACGCTGATGCCCTGTACGTGGGCGGGGGCATGGCTGCCACCTTCTTAAAGGCGAAAGGTATGAACGTTGGCTCATCTCTTTTGGAGCAAGGTTTGGTCGGCTCTTGCTCCGATATGATGCAGCGGGCGGAAGCGAAGGGGACGCCACTCAACTTGCCCGACGACGTAGTGATCGCCCAGAAGGTGGAAACGGGCGTGCCAGTCAAGACTGTACCAGCCGGTGTAGTGCCCGACGGATGGATGGTCTTGGATATCGGCCCCGAGACTGCGCGCCGCTATGCGTCCGAGCTTGGGCGCATGGGGACGATCGTCTGGAATGGGCCGATGGGCGTTTTCGAGGTCCCGCCCTTTGACCAGGGGACCAAGGTCATAGCGGAAGCCCTCGCCAACAGCAATGCCGTCACCGTCATCGGCGGGGGTTCCACGGCGGAAGCCGTAGGCGCGCTGCGCCTTGCCGGCAAGATGACGCACGTGTCCACGGGGGGCGGTGCTTCGCTGGAGTTCTTGGAGGGGAAAGTCCTCCCTGGTGTGGCAGCTCTAAATGATCAATAGGTGCATGGCTCTACTAAAACTATGATTGACTTCCCCTACCTTGCGGAGCTGCTGCGTCAAAACGATGCGAAGATCGTCATGCTCATCGTGGACGGTCTTGGCAGTATCCCCGATCCCGTCTATGGCCGCTCCGAGCTGGAAGCGGCGCGGGTGCCGAACCTGGATAACCTGGCGCGCCGCAGCTCCGCGGGCGTCGTTCATCCCTTCTTGCCGGGCATCACCGTTGGCAGTGGCCCGGGTCATCTGGCGCTTTTCGGGTATGACCCCATGAAGTACTTCATCGGCCGTGGCGCGGTGGAGGCGATGGGAGCGGGGCTGGAATTGGGTCCCGGGGACGTCGCTGCCCGTGGCAACTTCGCCACCGTGGACGAAGACGGCATGCTGGTCGATCGCCGCGCGGGGCGTATAGGCTCGGAGGCTGCGGCTAAGCTCACGGAAAAACTCAACGGAGCAAAGCTTGATGGAGTGGAGGCAACGGCGCGGCACGTCGATGGCTACCGGTTCGTCGTCCGGCTGCGCGGGGAGGGTCTCAGCCCTGATGTGACCGATACTGACCCGCAACAGGTGGGCGTCCCTCTTCCTGGGCCGGAGGCACGCTCCGAGGCAGGCCGGAGGACGGCAGCCCTAGCTGCCGAGTTCGTGAAGCAAGCGCGAGAGGCCCTGAGAGAGGACGCGCCCGCCAACGCCGTGATGCTTAGGGGTTGGGCAGGGCCGCCGTCCTTGCCGTCATTCAATGGCTGCTACCGCCTCAATGCCGCTGCCATCGCCGCTCACCCCATGTACAAGGGCATCGGGCGGCTGACCGGCATGTGCGTGCTCGACACCGGAGCGACGTTCCCGGAGGAGGTCCAGACGCTCGAAGCGCACTGGGCCGAACACGACTTCTTCTATCTCCATTACAAAGACGCCGACCTGGCCGGAGAGGCGGGCAGTTTCAATGCCAAGAAACAGGCCCTGGAAGCCTTGGACGAGCAACTCCCAGCGGTATTGGCCCTGAAGCCAGACGTGTTGGTCCTGACGGGTGACCATTCGACCCCTTCGTCAATGGCCGAGCACTCCTGGCATCCCGTGCCGCTCCTCATCTCCTCCAAATGGACGGAAGGTGACGGTATCCATCGCTTCAACGAGCGTGAGGCGCGCTTAGGGCCCCTCGGGCAGATGGAAGCAAGGGGCGTGATGCTCCTGACGCTCGCTCACGCCGGCAAGCTCCTTCGCTTCGGCGCCTGAAGCGCGAAGCTTGGTCATTTGGGCCGGCACCTTTGTCGTTATTCCGACCCTGACCTGCCGTGGGGGAAATCTCCCGGGGTGTGCGTTTTTGTCTTTTCCTGCCCGCACTCACTCCCAGCAGGCATGAATCAGCGTCATCCTCTAAACTAGACCACAACCAACCTGGAGGCGGTCCATGGCGGCTCCGTTCGTGGCTGGCAACTGGAAAATGAATACCACCATCTCCGAAGCGGTGGAGCTCGCGCGGGCCTTGCAGGGCCCCTTGTCGGAGGTGGACGACGTTGCCCGCGTTGTCTGCACACCCTTCGTCTCGTTGGCTGAGGTCAAGCGTGCGTTGGACGGGAGCCCCATCGAGGTCGGTGCTCAAAACATGCACCCCGAGCCCAAAGGCGCCTTCACCGGAGAGGTCTCCGGCCCCATGCTGCGAGGCATATGCAGCTACGTCATCCTTGGCCATTCAGAGCGCCGCCACCTTCTTGGCGAGACCGACGAGTTCATCAACCGCAAGGTCAAAGCCGCTCTCGCGCTGGACCTCGTGCCCATCCTCTGCGTCGGCGAAACGCTTGAGGAGCGTGAGTCGGGGCAGGCCCACGCCGTTGTGGAGCGCCAGCTCCGCCTGGGCTTGGCGGGCGTTGGGCCGGATGATGCCGCAAACGCCGTCATCGCCTATGAGCCCGTCTGGGCCATCGGGACCGGGCGCGCCGCCACGCCTGAAATTGCCCAAGAGATGATAGCGGCCATCCGTGGAAAACTGGCAGGCCTCGCCACCGCCCAAATTGCCCAGCAGGTGCCTTTGCTCTACGGTGGCAGCGTCAATGCGGCCAACGCCCCGGACCTGGCGGCCCAGCAGGACATCGACGGCGCCCTCGTGGGCGGCGCCAGCCTCCAGCCGGCCGAGTTCGTAGCGATTACAAGAGCGTTCGCCGTGCGCGCTGCTCGCTAACGCAGGCGCCAGGTTTGGGAGACTCCCTGACAAACCCGCCCGTTGTCTTTATCGTCGGCGCCACCGCCTCCGGCAAGACCGCCGCGGCCCTGGCGCTCGCCCGTCGCGTGCGCCTTGAGGTGGTCAACGCCGACAGCCGTCAAGTCTACCGGGGCATGTCAATCGGCACCGCCAAGCCCACGCTGGAGGAGCAGGCCGTCGTCCCGCACCACCTTATCGACGTCGCCGACCCGTGGGATGGCTACAGTCTTGCCCAGTTCCTGGCGCATGCCCGTTCCGCAATCGCCGAAATACAGGACCTCGGCGCACTGCCTGTCGTGGTCGGTGGCACAGGCCAGTACGTTTGGGGCCTCGTCGAGGGCTGGCAGGCGCCGGCCGTCCCCCGGCAGGACAAGCTACGCGCCCGCCTGGAGCGCGAGGCCGCGGAGAACGGGGGGGAGTCCCTGCACGCCCGGCTCGCCCGCGTGGACGCCGAAGCTGCGGCGGCCATCGATCCTCGCAACGTGCGGCGGGTTGTCCGCGCACTGGAGGTCTGGGAGGTCACCGGCAATCGCTTCTCCGCCCAGCGCCGCAAAGAGCCGCCGCCCTTTGAGCCGATGCTGTTCGGCATCGACGTCCCCCGTGATGAGCTGCACCGGCGCATCGCCAAGCGGGTGGACGATATGCTAGCCGGCGGGTGGCTGGACGAAGTCCGTGCCCTGCTGGACGCTGGCTGCACCCCGGACTTGCCGTCCTTTTCGAGCTCCGGCTACCGAGATATGGCCGCATATCTGGTAGGTGAGCTAACCCTGCGACAGGCTAAGGAAAAAGCAGTCGCTGCGACCAACCGGCTCGCACGGATGCAGGCGACGTGGTTTCGCAGGGGTGACCCTCGCATCACGTGGACCGCCAATGGAGCGGCGCTGGTGAACGCGGTGTCGGCGTCTCTCAAGCCCCAACCAGCGTAGTGGGATTATGCTGTTCGTTCTCAGACCCGCGCCTGAGACTTGACGTAACGGCGCCGCTCATGCACCCTTACCTCTGCTTTTTTCAAGGCAACAAACTGCGTGTGTCCCTTCCTCTGACGGGGAAGGCGAAGATGGGAGATGCAACGTGGCGACGGACCCGACGGTTGAAGCGTTCAGCAAGCTGGGCACCACTCCTGTGAGTGACGCCCTAGACAGACTTGGTCTGCCCGGCCAAGTGTTCGGTATTAGGCCCATCGACCGTAACTTCAGGCTCTGCGGTCGTGCTTTCACCGTCCGCACTGAGCCCGTGGCGGCCGGCGTCAAGGGCGCCAGCGTCGGTGACTACATCGACGACATTCCGGAAGGCGGTATTGTCGTCCTGGACAACGGCGGCCTGCTGGACGCTACCATCTGGGGCGACATCCTCACCATCATGGCGCACCGCAACAAGCTCGGCGGCACCGTCATTCACGGCGTCTGCCGCGACTCTAACCGCAGCCTGGAGCTCAACTACCCTATCTTCTCCCGCGGTACCTACATGCGTACCAGCAAGGACCGCGTGCAAGCGGAGGAGTACAACGGCCCTGTGTCCCTCGGTGAAGTCCGCGTCGACCCCGGAGACATCCTCCTCGGCGACGGCGATGGCGTGGTGGTCATTGCCAAGGCGCATGAAGAGGCCGTCCTCAAGGCGGCGCAGGAGATTGACGAGGCAGAGGAGCGAATTCGCAGCGAAATCCTCAAGGGCGGCCGCCTGGACGAGGCCCGGAAGAAGTTCCGCTACTTCTCCCTCCAAAGCAAAGCCTAGCCCGCCTGACCATAAATGGGTCGCGATTCGCGGCGGGGCGGCATGGCTCCCCCCTGTCTTCAAGGGCCGGTAACCCTAAACTAACCGTGCCAATTGCGCTGACCGGGGCTTGACCAGGCCGCCGCCGGGCGATACCGTTCCCACAAAGGTGGTGCGTCCACCGGATTGTCCTTCTTGGCGGCGAGGCATACCTCGCTTGCCATGCCCGTGGAAAGGAGGCAAGCCTTATGCAGACGAAGATCCCGTGTGTCCTGATGCGAGGCGGTACTTCTAAAGGACCGTTTTTCCTGGCCTCAGACCTGCCGGCGGACCCAGAGCTTCGGGACAAAGTCCTGCTGGCGGTGATGGGCTCGCCAGACATCCGGCAGATCGATGGCGTGGGCGGCGCCGATCCTCTCACCAGCAAGGTGGCTATCATCAGCACGCCCTCCACGCGCGAGGACTGCGACGTCGACTACCTGTTTGCTCAGGTCGTCGTCAATGAGGCGGTCGTGGATGTGTCCCCGAACTGTGGGAACATGCTGGCCGGCGTGGGCCCCTTCGCCATCGAGCAGGGGCTCTTTCCTGCCCAAGACGGCGAGACCGTCGTCCGCATCCACATGGTCAACTCCGGCGACAAGGCTGTGGCCCGGATCAAGACGCCCGGCGGCCAAGTCGAATACGAGGGTGACGGGCGCATCGACGGAGTGCCTGGCACTGCCGCGCCGATCATGATTGATGTTGAAGAGACGGCTGGCTCCTTCTGCGGCGCGCTCCTACCCACGGGCAACCCGGTGGACGTCATTGACGGCATCGAGTGCACGCTGATGGACAACGGCATGCCGGTGGTAGCCATGCGCGCCGCCGACTTGGGCCGCACTGGCTACGATACCCGCGACCAGCTCAACGCCGACGAGGAGCTCAAGGCCCGTATCGAGTCCATCCGCCTCAAGGCCGGCCACATGATGAACCTGGGCGACGTAACGGACAAGGTCGTGCCCAAGATGTTCCTGCTGGCGCCGCCTAAGGACGGGGGCGCCATATCCACCCGCTCTTTCATCCCTAAGGTCGCCCATGCGAATATCGGTGTGCTGGCGGCGGTAACCGTGGCCACTGCGTGCGTCGTTCCCGGGACCACGGCCTATGACATGGCGGTCCTACCCGATGGCCCACGAAAGCTGCTGGAGTTGGAGCATCCCACTGGGTACTTCACCGTGGAGATCGAGGTCTCGGGCCCCGCGAACAGCCCCAAGATCGAGCGCGCGGCCCTGCTGCGCACCGCGCGACGGCTGTTCGAGGGCAAAGTGCTCATTCCTGGCTCGGTGTGGGACGGCCAGACCGGCAAGAAGGTCTTGCAGACCGCCGACGTCTGAGCTTGGAGCAATCCATGTGGGACTGTCGCGCTAGGGAATGTTCACTTTCATGAAGCTACCTGGCAATGCGGAGTTGACGGCTTCTTGGACTGCTGCTATGGCCTTCCGAATCCGGGGCCAACTCGTAGTTGACAGTACAACAATGGCGAGCCTTGTCTTACGGAGGTTTTGCTGATTGTTGAGGTTCTGGTCGGTGGTGACGAACACCTCAAAGCCATTTCGCTCTGCCGCCGTGAGCAGTTTGCCGTTGGTCAAGGTGCTCCAACCGCGTCGAAGGCGGTTTCTACTTGGTGAGGACTGAGGAAGTCGCGCAGAGGAACTGGTGAGCCCTGATCGAAGAGAATCCGCACTCATGCAACCTGGGGAAGAGACAAACTCTTGGCTGCATGGCCGAGGACAGCACGGGCCTGCTCAATGGTGACGCCTGGAAACAATTCTACGAACCGTCTGACCGGGACGCCGTCTTCCAAGTTCTCGAACAGGGCTGAAACTGGTACGCGGGTGCCGCGAAACACCCACGCGCCACTCATCCGTTGGGGATCACGCTCGACTGCTGGACAGGACGACCAATCTAGCATGGCGCTATGCTAGTCCTCGCATCATAGGGAATTCAAGGAGATTGCACGTGACCACGAAGCTCATTGCGGGCCCGGACCCCAATCCCAAGAAGCCGGACCTAAAACTACCGCCGGGGGCGTGTGACGCCCATTGCCATGTCTTTGGTCCCGGCGATGTTTTCCCCTATCACCCCGACCGCGCCTACACTCCGCCGGACGCCCCCAAGGAGAAGCTGAAGGCGCTGCATGACTTCCTTGGCATCGAGCGCGCTGTCATCGTCCATGCTAGCTGCCATGGCGTCTACATGGACGCCACCTTGGACGCTATCGCTTGGTCCAATGGCAAGTACCGGGGCACGTCCATCGTCTCGCCTGACATTAGCGACTAGGAGCTCCAGCGCTACCACGACGGCGGCATCCGCGCCGTGCGCTTCAACTTTGTGAAGCACCTGGAGAGCGTGCCCGAGCCAGAGGTTGTCAAGCGCATGGCCGAGCGCATCAAGCCCATGGGCTGGCATCTGGTCGTTCACCTGGACGCCGAGGACATCGTGGAGCTTTCGCCGCTGCTGCTCGGGCTGCCCGTGCCCTTTGTCATCGATCACATGGGCCGTGTAAAGGCTGGTCTGGGATTGGAGCAGCCAGCCTTCAACCAGCTCCTGGACCTCATGAAGAGCGAGAAGGCGTGGGTCAAGATCACGGGCCCGGAGCGGGTCTCCTCGGGCGGGCCCCCCTTTGAGGACGCCGTACCCTTCGCCCAGGCGCTCATCGCGGCCGCGCCGGCGCGCGTTCTTTGGGGGACGGACTTTCCGCATCCCAACGTCAAGTTCATGCCCTACGACGGCCTCCTGGTGGACCTGCTGGGCAAGATGGCGCCGGACTCCGACACATTGAACC
>JBJKQC010000384.1:0-13165 GCA_046705745.1 Dehalococcoidia bacterium | reverse complement strand
AAATTGGCAGCGATATTCCCTGGCGCGCCGTACCTGCCCGGACACGGGCCGTTATCGGTCTGGCATCACGAGACCCAAAGTGATGGCAAAACATCACTTTGTTTCCGTCCAGCAGTCCACGGCCATGGATCGGACTTGGGAAAATGCCCGTGGAAGTGATGATTTCATATCACTTTGCCCTGGGCTGGATGGAAAACGCGGGCGTTGCCGGAGGGCAGGGCTCCATCTATCCTCTCGCCGGTCAGGCGTCCGTATATGGCCGCAAGAAAGGCTGTGAGGAGAAGAACGTATGAAGATAGCGGTCGCCAGCGCCAGCTTGCCGAAGGAGGCGTACGACACGCTGGCCGCTCAGGGGTGCGAGTTTGTGTTCAACGACGCTGCGGCCGGCCGGGGGAATGACCCCGAGGAGGCGCTCATCGAGCTGACGCGGGACGCGGAATGCTTCGTGACGACCTTCGCGTCTCGGAAGCTCATCGAGGCGTCGCCAACGCTGCACTCGCTGGTCAGCAACGCCATCGGCTACGATCGTATCGATGTGCCGGCGGCGACGGAGCACGGCGTGCTGGTGTGCAACAGCCCGTCCGAGGAGAACGTCGTGGGCGTGGCGGAGGCGTCCATTGGGCTGATGGTGGCGCTCGCTAAGAAGCTGAAGCGCAAGGAGCAACAGCTTCGCGTGGACGGCTGGGGGCCGCGGTCGGACCGAGGCTCACTACTCTGGCGCAAGACGGTCGGCATCGTCGGACTTGGGCGCATTGGCTCGGCGGTGGCGAAGCGGCTGGGCGGCTGGGACGTGCGGCTGCTCGCCTACGCGCCGACAACGGCCCAAAATCGGGCTGCGGCGCTGGGCGTGACGCTGGTGGATCTGCCGGCGCTGCTGGGGGAGTCGGACTTCGTGACGCTGCACCTGAACATGAGGCCGGAGAACCGCCACTTCATCGGCAGGGAGGAGCTGGCGATGATGAAGCCCTCGGCGTTCCTGGTGAACATGGCGCGGGGCGAGGTGCTCGACACGGACGCCCTCTGCGACGCCATCGAGAACGGCAAGCTGGCCGGGGCGGCGCTGGACGTGTTCGAGACGGAGCCACTGCCCATGGACGACCGCATCCGCTCCATCGACCCGGAGCGCTTGATCTTGAGCCCGCACACGCTGAGCTCGTCCGTGGAGAGCCAGGCGGGCAACGCCAGGGTGATCTTCGACAACATCCGCGCCATCCTGCGTGGCCAGGTCCCCCAGACGGTGGTCAACCCGGAGGTGGTAGAGCGCTGGCGGGGCAGGGGGGATTAGGGCTACCGGGACTGCTGCTTTGGGGCCTGCTGTACTCGCTCCGCCATGAGGCGATCGAGGATTCGGAGCTTTTGTGCGTAGGGTAGTTTCCGCTCCCTTTCGGCCCGCCGCTCCTGGTCCTTCAGCAGCCTATCCAATAAGTCTTTCGTAACGCTGGAGGAGTGTGCCATCGGGATCGAGCCTCTCAAACAGCGTGTTGAGCGTTTGGATGTTGACGGCGCTTCGCAATAAAAATATACGGGCTTTGTCCTGGTCGCGAAAGACCCGTAGGGCCTCGAGGAGGAGATGTTCCGCGGGCGCCACCTTTACCACGATGCCTTCAACCCGCTTGCGGTTGGCGTGGCTTAGAGCATCCTGAATGATCGGGCTAATGTCGACAGGGAAAATTTCGACAGGAGTGTCATGGATGATGACGGCGTGGCCGTCTGTTCGGCCCAAGGAGGCGAGTCGCCTGAAGACGTGCATGAACTCGGCGTCAGATTCCGTAGCCACGCCGATATCGACGTCCCGGGTGTAGAAAGGTTGGGTGTGGACCATCGCGGCGACCGATCCAAAGAGCATGAAGTCCCGCACGGTCCCGTCCCGTTGTAGGTCTCGAAATACCTTGAGTACGTCCGCAATGGCCACGCTATGCCGTCCGCTGCTTCGGTGGCCCGATTTTCTGCAGCGCCCGGTAGACCTTCTCCGCCGTCAGGGGCAGGTCGCGGAGGCGGACGCCGGCGGCGTCTTCGATGGCGTTGGCGATGGCGGCGGAGGCTGGGATGACGGGATTCTCGCCGATGCCTTTGACGTTGAACGGGCCGACGCCGTCGCCGGACTCGATGGCAATGGCCTGCATGACGGGGATGTCCGCGATGCTGGGTATCTTGTAGTCGGCGAAGCTGAGGGCCGTAACGCGGCCATCCTCCGTAGGAAGGTCCTCCATGAGCGCCTGGCCAATGCCCTGCATGGCGCCGCCGTTGATCTGGCCGGTGTGCCCTTGGGGGTTGAGCACGCGCCCGGCATCATGGACGGAAGTGAACTTGCGAAGGCGCACCTGGCCCGTCTCCGGGTCTACTTCGACCTCCGCGACCTGCACGGTGAAGGCCGTCTCGTGGGCACGGCTCATGTCGTCGTAACGGGCATCGGCGCCGACCGGGCCGGGCGCGTAAGACAGGACGTCCTCCAGTGCCGCCGTGGCGCCGCTACGCTCGTTGCGCAGCTCACCGCCATGCAGGCCAATGGCGTCCTTGGGCCAGCGCAGCCTCTCGGCCGCGAGGGCGAACAGGGCCTGCTTGGCGCCAGTGGCCGCTTCATTGACCGCGGCGCTGGCCATGCGAGAGAAGCGGCTAGCTCCGGCGCCAAGGTCGAAATCCGATGCGTCGGTGTCCCACACCCGGAGCGTCACCCGCTCCAGCGGCACGTCTAGGATGTCGGCGGCCATCTGGCGAAGGGTGGTGTATGTCCCGGAGCCCTGCTCGAAGATGGATGTGTAGATGGCGACAGTGCCGCCCGGCTGGAACTCCACCCGGGCGTTTGTCTGGCCGCCGCCGGGGGCGCGCTCGCCGATGGCGATGCCGCGGCCGCAGCGGAGCCCCCTCCCCCCCGAGGGGGAAGGAGTAAGCTCCGCGGGCTTGGGCTCCCACCACCCCGCCGCCTCCAGCGCCGCCTCGATGGTCTCCGCGCCGTGCAGACGTTGGTACTCCTCCCCGATGCCGTTCGCGTCGCCGTCGCGGACCACGTTCTTCAGACGCAGCTCCGCTGGGTCCATGCCGAGGCTCCGGGCGATGAGGTCCATGTGCGACTCCATGGCGAAGACGGCCTGGGGCTCGCCGGGACCGCGCATATAGCCGGCCGGCACGCGGTTGGTGTAAATGTGATGAGCATCCACACGGCAGTGGGGGATGCGGTAGGGGCCGGCGGCATGGCGGGCGCCGGGAAGAAAGCCGAGGGGCTTGTAGCCGGCGTACGCCCCGCTGTTGTAGAAGGCCTCGATATGGCAGGCGGCGAGGGTGCCGTCCTTCGCCACGCCGGTGCGTACACGTACGGTGGCCGGATGGCGCGGGTTGGAGGCCAAGAGCTCCTCCGTGTAGTCCATGACCATGCGCACGGGCCGTCCGGCGGCCTTGGACAGGTAATAGACGACGGCGACTTGCATAGGCGAACCCTTGCCTCCGAAGTCGCCACCGATGGTGACATGGCGCACATGGATGCGCTCCTCTGGCACGCCGGTGGTGACCGCGAGCTGCTCTTTCAACAGATGGGGGCCTTTATTGGCGGACCAGACCTCCATCCCGCCGTCCGGCAGTGCGTGGACCAGGCTGGCATGTGGCTCCATGTACGCCTGATGGACGGAGGGCAGGGTATAGGTGGCCTCGTGCACGAAGTCAGCCTCGCGAAAGCCTTTGTCGGGGTCGCCGGCGCCCCAGGAAACGGTGCTGAACAGATTGGACGGTTCCTGAAGTGGCTTGGGTAACCCCTTGTATGCGTTGACATTGGGATGGAGGAGCGGAATGCCGGGCCGCAACGCCTCCAGGGCGTCGAAGACCGCCGGAAGCTCCTCATACTCCACCCCTACCAACTCGAGCGCCCGCGCCGCCGTTTCCTCGTCCTCTGCAGCTACCGCTGCCACGGGATCGCCAACGAAGCGAACGATGGGGTAGGCCAGGACGGGGGTGTCGAAGATGCGGCGGCCGGTAAGCGCGCCGCCGGTATCGATGCCGGTGATGACCGCATGGACGCCGGGAACCTGGCGAGCGCGCGAGACGTCGATACTGGTGATTCTTGCGTGTGGATAGCGACTGCGGAGGACTTTCCCCCAAGCAGTGCCGGGGATCTGGACGTCGGCTGTGTAGATTGCACTGCCGGTAACCTTCTCCGGGCCGTCAGTGCGAGGCACCGGCTTGCCAACGAATCGAGATACGGTAGTCATGGATGACCTCTTGAGGTGGTCAGAGCGTGAGGGAAGGGTAGCACGGGGGCGAGCCCGTTGACACGTAGTCCATGGATTCGTAGGCTCCGGCGGGCGAGTGGCGTGAGCAGTGGTGGTGACCAGTACGCAGCCAGCCACGCCGGAGAGGAGAAGTATGTACGATTTGGAGGGCAAGGTGGCGTTGGTGACGGGGGCTGGCGGCGAACGCGGCTTTGGCAGGGCCATCGCGGTGCGGCTCGCGCGTGAAGGAGCGAACGTGGCGGTGAACGACGCGGGGGCCAACCCCTACGGTAGCGAGGCATGGGGCGGGCTGGACGCCGTGGCTGGAGAGATAGAGGCCTGCGGTCGGAAGTCCCTGACGGTGGTGGCGGACGTCACCGACGGCCGTCAGGTGGACGGGATGGTCTCCCGCGTCTTGGACCGATTTGGGCGCATCGACATCCTGGTGAACAACGCCGGATCACGGCCGGGCCCGGACCGCGTTCCCGTTGTCGATCTCCCAGAAGAGGCCTTCGACGAGGTGCAGCGGGTGAACGTCAAGGGCACGTTCCTCGTGAGCCGGGCGGCCGCGCGCCACATGCTCGACAGGGGCGGCGGGGGCAAGATCGTCATCATCTCCTCGACGGCGGGGAAACGGGGACTGCCACGCTATGCGGCCTACACGGCCTCCAAATTCGCGCTGGTCGGCTTTACGCAGTCACTGGCGGCGGAGCTAGGGCCGCACGGCATCAACGTGAACGCCATATGCCCAGGGCTTGCCGTCACCGAGCGGGCCATGTACATCGCCGAAGCTCTTGCCTCTGAAGGGCGCACGGCCGAGGAGGAGTTGGCGGAGATCGTACGGGTGCGCGCCGCCGCCATACCCCTGCGCCGTGTCACGGAAACGGGCGATGTGGCCGCGATGGCCGCTTATCTGGCTTCGCCCGAGTCCGACTACCTCACAGGGCTCGCGTTGTCCGTTTCAGGCGGCGAGGTCATGTACTGAGCGCCTTTGTTCGCAAAAAACAGGGCCCTGACTTTCAGAAGTCAGGGCCTGTCATGTACGGACCTAGACGCCGGATGTGGTGACTAGCGGACCTGGGCCATGGTCTTGCCGATGATGTTCAGCCCAGTCCCGCAGACGGAGCACACACCCTTTACAATCGGCCGGCCGTTCTTCGTCGTCTCGTCGTGTGCGTTCTTCATGTCACGCTTCGTCCGGCACTTGACGCAGTAGGCTTGCATGAGCCCCTCCCTTGCTTTTTCGGTCACTTGACCGTCAGTGAGCCAATCCTACGCACGTTTTACGAGAGGGCAACCCGTTTTCGGTAGCATCTTTTGCCAATCTTAAGAACAGGCTACCCGCCCTGACCCCGAAGTAACGCCCGCTAGAGCAAGTGTTTCGCTGCTCTCCTACTGGCTCGCTTCCGCTCCAATCAGCGTTTTCGATTGGTCCCTATGACGCGTTTTGGGCACCACGGCCTCAGCAGGTGTGCGGCTTATACTAGTAAGGCCATGTATCACCGCAGACCTGAGGCAACCCGATCGGCGACCGCCATCGGTGAAGCAAACTTGCGCCGCATCGCCGGGTTCCTTCGCCCGTACTGGCGGCGTCTGGTGCTCATACTGGCGACCGTCGGCGTGGCCTCACTGCTCGGCCTCATCCCACTCCTGCTCGTGAAGGCCATCATCGATCGGGGCATCAACGGGCACAACAGCAGGCTGCTCTTGCTGCTGTCGCTCGCGTTGGTGGCCGCCGCGCTGGTGAGCGGCCTCGTGGGCGTCCTCCGCAGCTACCTGAACACCGTCGTCAGCCAGCGCATCATGTACGACCTGCGGCTGCGGATGTTCGATCGCTTGCAGTCCCTGTCGCTTCGCTTTTTCACGGAGTCACGCACCGGCGAGATGATGTCCCGGCTCACCAGCGATGTCTCCGGCATCGACACGGTCATTTCGGGCACGCTCGTCTCGGTCTTCTCCAACGTGCTCATCCTGTCCACCACGCTCTTCACCATGGGCGTGCTGGACTGGCGCCTCACCCTCATCTCCCTTGCCGTCCTGCCCTGGCTCATCCTGCCCACGCTCACCGTCGGCCGGATGCGGCGGCGCCTCCGTTCCGCCCGGCAGCAGCAAAACGCCACGATTAACTCGCTCATGGCTGAGAGTCTCGGCATCAGCGGTCTCATGCTCATCAAGACCTTCACCCGCGAGCGGCAGGTTATGGACCAGTTCGAGCGCGACAACCGGACGTTCATGGACCTGCAGGTTAGGGAGGCGCTGGTCGGGCGTTGGTACTTCATGCTGCTCGCCCTCGTCACCACCGGCGGCCCGGCCATCATCTACTGGTTCGGTGGGGGCCAGGTGATCTCCGGCGCGCTGACCATTGGCACGGTGATTACATTCGTTGGTCTACTGGGGCGCCTCTACAGCCCGGCGACCGACCTGATGAGCCTGCACGTGGATATCATGACCTCCGCCGCCTACTTCGAGCGCATCTTCCAATACCTGGACTTGGAGCCGGACATCGCGGACGCGC
This sequence comes from Dehalococcoidia bacterium, assembly GCA_046705745.1. Taxonomy (GTDB): domain Bacteria; phylum Chloroflexota; class Dehalococcoidia; order Lucifugimonadales; family Australimonadaceae; genus JBJKQC01. The sequence goes on along the minus strand of JBJKQC010000384.1, from coordinate 6,454 downwards.
CGGACGCCGTCGAGCTTCCGCCCGCCGAGGGGCACATCCAGTTCAAGGGGGTTTCCTTGGAGTATGTCCCCGGCCGCCGGGCCATCGACAGTCTGGACCTGGACGTGCTGCCGTGCCAGCTTGTGGCGCTGGTCGGTCCGAGTGGCGCGGGCAAGACGAGCATCACCTATCTCATCCCACGTCTCTATGACCCAACGGAAGGCCGCGTGCTCATCGACGGCCACGACATCCGGGCCGTTACGCTGGAGTCGCTGCGGAGCCAAATCGGCTATGTGACCCAGGAGACCTTCCTCTTCCACGCTACGGTTGCAGAAAACCTGCGCATGGCGAAGGCGGACGCCACCCTGGAGGAGATGGAGGAAGCGTGCCGGCAAGCCGCTATCTTGGACGTGATACAAGATCTGCCGGACGGCTTCGACACGGTCGTCGGTGAGCGCGGCTACCGGCTCTCGGGCGGGGAGAAGCAGCGCTTGGCCATCGCCCGGATTATCCTCAAGGACCCAGCCATCTTGCTGCTGGACGAGGCCACGGCATCGCTGGACACTCACTCGGAGCGCGCGGTGCAGATGGCCCTATCCTCGCTCATGGCCGGGCGCACCACCATCGTCATCGCCCACCGGCTCTCCACCGTCCTCGCGGCGGATGTCATTCTGTACGTGCAGGACGGTCGGGTCGTGGAGCGAGGCAGACACGAAGACTTGCTGACCGAGGGCGGCCGCTATGCCATGCTCTACCGCGACCAGTTCGCAGGCCTGCGCGAACGGGACGTCCTCCCAGGACCGGCACTGTCCTAAATCGATCGCTCCTCCCCTGTTTGGGAGCGTCCTGCCTCTCTGCCCAATTGCGCGTCTTATTGCTCACCTCTCATGTCCAAGCCTCGCTGCCATCTTGCCGTCAGCACCTTTTGTAAATCGTGATATCATGGTAAAATAGTACATATGGTCTCTCTCCCATTCTGATGGCGAAATATCACTTTGGTTCTACCAAAGGCTCCACTATCTGAAATCGCCACCTGAAAAACGCCGGAGGAAGTGACGTTTTCTTATCACTTTGGCGCTGGGGCAATCGCTCTTATCCATTGCCAGGAGGCCATCATGTTCTACAGCAGTTCCGCCGTCGCCACTCTCAACACCTCCGGAGTCAGGGGCAGCCCGCCCGCTCCTACCCCCCAACCACTGATTACCCGCCAGAACGTGTGGTGCACCGGAAAACAATTGACGCGAATGTTTCGCGTCACAGTACCTCTCCGCCTGGCCACGGCCCGGCGGAACCCGATTTGGTGTTTCACCGGTGTTTCGCGTCTGTTCCAGGTCTGTTTCGCCTATGTTTCGGCCCTGTTCCGCCTTGTTTAACCTAGGAGAACGCCCATGACACCCACCAAGCACGCGCGGTGTATTACCCATGCCGCCCTCACGCCTGCTACACTGCGCTCCGCAAAGAATTCAGCCACTCGAGGAAGAGGCGCCCATGTTGTACGAGTTGCGCACTTACACCCTGAAGCCGAACGTGGTCCCGGAGTACGAGAAACGCTTTGCGGAGTCCGTACCCATACGGACGAAGTACTCGCGGCTGGTGGGCTTTTGGCACACGGAGATCGGTCCGCTAAACCAGGTCGTCCACCTGTGGGCCTACGAGACGCTCCAGCAGCGCTGGGAGGCGCGAAGCGCGGCGGCCAAGGACCCCAGCGGCATGTGGCCGCCGAAGGTGTACGACCTGACCGAGGCGATGGAGAGCGACATCCTCATTCCTGGCCCCGTGAACGACCCCCTGGACGGACCGCGCGAGTGGGGCAACCTCTACGAGTTGCGTATGTACACTTTCCCTTCGGGGACGGTCCGCCACGTCATGGAGCAGTTTTGTGCCCAAGTAGAAGCGCGAGCGAAGATGTACCCGCTGGGTGGTTTCTTCATGAGCGATTTGGGGCAGCTCAACCGCTTCTACCAACTTTGGCCGTACAAGGACTGGGACCACCGTGACCAGGTACGCGCGGAGTACGCCAAGACCAAGGTGTGGCCTCCCCACACGGAGGAACGCGCCGTGCACCAGCTCGTACGGCATATGGTGCCCGCGGCGTTCTCGCCACTGCACTAGCCCGTTGACGGCCATTCGGGGCGGTGATACCGTCGGCTTCCCATAAACCATGGTCTCATCACGGAGGGGAACGGCATGCGGCTCGTGAGTTTCGATGATTTTCGCCTGGGCGTGGTCACTGACGAAGGTGTCGTGGACGTCACGCGCCTCGTACCCGAGCTCCCGCCGGCGCTGAAGGCGTTCCGCATGACGCTGCTCATCGACGGATGGAATGATCTGCGTCCGAAGGTGGAGCAGGCGGCCAAGGACGGACCTGCCAAGCCGCTCAACTCCGTGAAGCTGCTGGCCCCGGTGCCGTCTCCCCGGAAGGTCTACGCCGCCCCCGCCAACTACCGCGCGCATCAGGCTGAGATGAAGGCCGCCGGCGGTTTCGTGAGCGGAGGCGGAGGGCCTCAGAACCTGGCAGCCTCCGAGGAATACGGCATGTTCCTCAAGGCGCCTAGCTCGGTAGCCGGCCCGCAGGACACCATATTGCGCCCCTATGAAGACCGCCTCATCCACCATGAGTCGGAGCTGGTCATCGTCATCGGCAAGGGCGGAAGCGCCATCCCTGTGGAGAATGCGCTGGACCACGTCTTCGGCTACACCTGCGGACTGGACATCACGGTGCGGGGGAAAGAGGACCGCAGCAAGCGCAAGTCCTTCGACACCTTCTCGCCCATCGGGCCATGGATCGTGACGGCGGACGAGGTCCCGGACCCAAGCGCCTTGGAGATTAGCCTTTGGGTGAATGAGGACTTGAAGCAGCATGCGTATACGAAGGACATGATCGTGGACTGCCCGAACCTCATTGCGAACATGTCCTGGGTCACACGCATGGAGCCAGGGGATATATTGTTCACGGGGACACCCGACGGTGTCGGAGAGATTGTCCCGGAAGACCTGATCACCATTCGCATCAGTGATGTGGGAGAAATGTCCCTGCGCGTTGCCAAACGGGAGGGGCCAAGCCCCGAGCGCAAATAGGAGGGAATGCCATGGCCGTTACAGACGAGAAGACCTTCTTTGAAAAACTGGAGTCGGTTAACAGCTATCCGCTGTGGAAGATGCACGAGAACCCGCCCGCGCGCCCCAAGGTGGCCCCCCACGTATGGCGGTGGAGGACCATGCGGGAGCTCGCCTACCAGGCGTGCGAGTTGGAGAGCCTGAAGGGCCAGCCTGCTCGGCGGGCGCTCATCATGTCCAACCCCGGCCTCAAGCCCATGCCTGGCGCCGGTGCCACCAAGACCATGTCTGCCGCCTACCAGATTGTGTGGCCCGGGGAGATCGCCGAGGCGCACCGGCACACGGCCGCGGCTATCCGCTTTGTCATCGAGGGTACCGGCGCGTTTACGGTGCAGGATGGCGAGCGCTTCCTCATGGAGGCCGGCGACCTGACACTGACGCCGAGCTGGGTCTGGCACGATCACAACAACCCGACCAAAGAGCCCGTCATCTGGCTGGACTGCCTGGACGCGCCGCTGGTCGGCTACTTGGACAGCATGTTCCAGGTGCCCTTCCCGGAAGACACGCAGCCAGTAACCAAGCCCGTGGGTTACACCAATGCCAGCATGGGCAACGGCATGATGCGTCCGAAGGGCGGATTCGAACCGGGCAAGACGCTGCCCATCTCCTACACGTGGGCCGATGCTTATGGCTCGCTCCTGGCCTTCGACGAAGGCACTCCCTTCGACGGCGTGATCATGGAGTATTCCAATCCCGTGACCGCCGGCCACACCATGCCCACCTTGGCCTGCTCACTCCAGCGCCTGCGCCCCGATGAGCACACGGAGTGCCACCGGCACACCAGCACGGTGGTCTACCACGCCGCCAAGGGGAGTGGCTACTCCATTATCGGCGGGACGCGCATCGACTGGTCCAAGGGCGACACCTTTACCCTGCCGGCGTGGACCTGGCATGAGCATGCCAACGCCTCGGATAAGGAGGATGCGGTGCTCTTTTCCATGAGCGACCTGCCCGTGATCGAGAGCATCGGCTTGTACCGTGAGGAAGCGGGCCAGCGGCAAGAGGTGGCGGGCGTCCTAGAAGTATAGGGGACAAGACCGAAGTCGCGAGGCGCAGAGTCCGTTCGTCCTGGGAGCGGAGCGTGGGAGTCTGCCCTGATCTGTCGAATGGGAGCGTTGGCCCGGGACACACGGCAGTCGAAGGACGAACAAGTGACCTTCATCGAAAGAGACTGGTCGGGAGAGGCGCATTTCATGGCGAGTACGCAACAGGCCGGAGCCAGCCGTCAGGCGCCGGTGAAGCCCATCCGTATGGGCATCATTGGCATCGGCGTGGGCGCGACGCAGATCATGCCGCAGATGGAAGCCCTGCCGGAGATAGAGCTAGTGGCCGGCGCGGACCTGAGCCCCCGCGTGCGGGAGGCCTTCCAGCAGCGCTACCCCGAAGCTCGCGTCTACGAGACCGCCGAGGCCCTCTGCGCGGACCCCGACGTGGACGCTGTGTGGGTTTCCACGCCCAACCAGTTCCACTGTCCCCATACAGTGCTCGCCGCCGAGTCCGGCAAGCACGTCGTATGTGAGAAGCCGATGGCCCTGTCGATGGCGGAAGCCGAGCGCATGGTGAACGCCGCTGAGAAGAGCGGCGTGAAGCTGCTGTGCGGCCACACCCTGGGCTTCAGCCCACCGGTCATGCAGATGCGCCGCATCATCCGCTCGGGCCGTCTCGGTCCACTCCACGCCATCAATGGGTGGATATACACGGACTGGATGCTCCAGGCCCGCCAGCCGGAGGAGCTGGATGAGTCGCTGGGCGGCGGCCTGCTGTACCGCCAAGGGCCGCACCAGATTGACAGTGTTCGCCTCTTGGGCGGCGGCATGGTGCGGACCGTTCGCGGCACCGTCGGGAATTGGTGGCGGGAGCGCGCAGCACCCGGCTACTACTCGGCCTTCCTCGAGTTTGAGGACGGCACTACGTCCAATATCCTCAACAATGGCTATGGCTACATGATGACGGCCGAGATGGTGCCCTGGGGCGACGAGCGCGGCATTCTCGAGAAGTACACGCCCGAGCAGCGCATCGCCATCCGCCGCGAGATCCGGGCGGGGACGCGCGACGAGTTCGCGGCCAAGGACAACCTGCGCATCGGCACCGAGCACGAGCGGCAGTTCTGGCGCGAACGACCCAAGGAGCGCCAGCCGTGGATTCCCGCCAATCTTGGGATTGTGGTTGTGACTTGCGAGCGCGGCGACATCCGGCAGTCCAAATTCGGGCTGTACACTTACACGGACGAGGGCAAGGAAGACATGGACCTCGGCGAGACGGTCTACCGGGCCGGCACCGAGGACCTGCTGGAGCTGTACAACGCAGTGCGGAACGGAGCGCCGGTCTACCACGACGGTGCCTGGGGCATGGCGACGCTGGAAGTGATAACGGCCATAGCCGAATCATCACGCAAGCGCCAGGAGATACGCCTGACCCACCAGGTGCCCATGCCCGCGGAGTACGACGCGTAGGGGGCAAGAGTGGGCCGCAAATCCCTCTCCCTGTGGGAGAGGGCGGGGTGAGGGCGAAATCCGCTGCGGCGGACTGTGCAAGCGAACGCCTCATAGGTCTAGCGCCTGCGCCCCAATTCTCGTCTTCTCCCGAAGGAGAAAGCCATCGATACGGGCGCTCCTACGTCCCTGCCACAACGAGACCTAATAGGAAGGTGCGGCATGACTTCTTCCAAGAATTCTTCCGTGTTAGGCGTTGGCATCATCGGCCTTGGTGGCGCAGCGGTGGCCATGGTGCCCAAGTTCGCGGTGAATCCCGGCTATCGCGTGGTCGGCGCGGCGGATATCGACAAGGAGATCTTCGAAGAGTTCAAGAAGGACTTTCCGGACGCGCGCACCTATCCGGATGCTCAGGACCTCTGCAACGACTCCTCTGTTGACCTTATCTATATCGCCACGCCCAATAAGTACCACACCGAGCACGCGCGGATGGCCTTGGAGTCGAAGAAGCATGTGCTCATCGAGAAGCCCATGACCGTGGACGTGGCCGGCTCAGAGGTCATGATTGCCACTGCCGAGCGCAACGGGGTTCTGCTGGGCGTCAACGTCAAGCACAGCTTCGAGCCGCGGATCTTGCACATCCGTGAGATGGTGCGGACGGGTGAGCTAGGCCGCCTCCGGATGATCAACTGGTGGCGATTCCAGGACTGGCTGTACCGTCCGCGCACCCCTGAAGAGCTGATGCCGGAGCCAGGTGGTGGTATCGTGTGGCGGCAAGGGCCGCACCAGTTCGACATCATCCGGACCATCGCCGGGGGGATCGTTCGGAGCGTGCGCGGCCAGGCCGGAACGTGGGATCCTGCCCGTCGCGTGCCGGGCGCCTACGCGGCGTACCTGGAGTTTGAGGACGGCACGCTGGCCACGGC
>JBJKQC010000383.1:0-7250 GCA_046705745.1 Dehalococcoidia bacterium | reverse complement strand
GGGTTGGCGTCACCAAGTAGAATGTGGCCGTACGCGTTCGCTCCATCTAAACCAAGCATGGCGATGCCGTGATCGTAGATTTTCATACCCACATCCTTCCGCCCTCTTTTCAGGAGCTGCGCGCCAGCCTCGCCGCCCGCGACGCCACGTGCCGCACGCTCTTCTCGAACGAAAGGGCAAAGGTGGCCACCGCCGAGCAGCTCATGACAGCCATGGACGCGGACAGTATCGACGTGGCCGTGGCCGTGGGCTATGGCTGGTGTGACTTTGAATTTGGGCGTGCCGCCAATGACTATCTGCTCGAGTCCGCCGCCCGGTCTGCCGGACGGATCATCCCTTTTTGCAGCGTCCACCCCGGTTGGGGAGACCTCGCGTTGCGGGAGCTAGAACGATGTGCCGCGTCAGGCGCCCGTGGAATCGGGGAGATGCACCCGGCGAGTCAGGGCATAGACCTAGCAACCGATGCCAGGCTTGCGGATGTGATGGAGCTTGCCCAGCGCCTGGGGCTCATCGTATTGGTCCACAGCTCGGAGCCGGTGGGGCATTCCTACGCGGGCAAAGGGGACACGTACCCACAGAAGCTCTTGGCCTTCGCCGAACGGTTTCCCGATGCCCGAATCGTCTGCGCCCATTGGGGCGGCGGCCTGCCCTTCTACGAGCTCATGCCGGAAGTCAGGGCGTCGCTGGCCAATGTCTACTTCGACACCGCCACCAGCCCCTTTCTCTACGGCCCCGGGGTCTTTCCATCGGTCGCCGCATCCGCCGGAGCCAGCAAGGTGCTGTTCGGGTCTGACTTTCCGCTGATACGACCATCTCGGATCATCGCCCAGGCGCGGGCCGGCCTCACGCCGCACGAGATGCAGGCGATATTGAGCGAAAACGCCGAGCGGTTACTCCGCATGGAGCCAAGATCCGCATGAGCAACGACGGACATTTTGCAACCCTCCCCGACTACTTGTGTCCGGGGCTGGACATCGTTTTCGCGGGCATCAACCCTGGCGCCTACTCCGCCAGCGTGGGCAAGTACTTCGCTTCGCCCCAGAACCGCTTCTGGCCGGCCTTCAACCGCTCTGGACTGGTGAAGGCGGACCGAGAGCTCGTCGCAGGCGATGAGGCCTGGCTTAACGGCTGCGGCATCGGCTTCACGGACGTGGTCAAGCGCGCCAGCGCCAGTGCCTCCAACCTCAAGGCGTCCGACTTCCGCCAATGGGCTCCTGTCCTGCGCGAAAAGCTGCTCCATTGCCAACCGCTTGTGGTGTGCTTCAATGGGCTTACGGGGTTCAAGTGGTATATGCAGTACGGCGAAGGCGTGAAGCCGGCCAGTGTGGTCCTCGGAGTGCAGCAGCACACCATCGGCGTGAGCCGTGTTTTTGTCGCTCCCAACCCCAGCCCGGCCAACGCCGCCTTTTCATTGGACGTCATCACCGGCTGGTACCGGCAGCTTGCCATGCTGCGTGACACGCTCAAAGCCACGCGTCCCTCGGCGCTGGGACACCGGACCGCTGCCCCAGGAGAGGCATAGTCGTGTCCGATACCCTCCGGTTGTTCGTAGCGATTGAGTTGCCACCGCACATCCTTCGCCTGCTGACCGCGGTCATAGAGGACCTTCGTAATGAACTTCATGGCCCGTTCCGGTGGGTCTCACCCGACACCCTGCACTTGACCCTCAAGTTCCTTGGGAATGTGGACGCTCAGCGAGTCGATCTACTAACCGGCATCCTACGAGACGCTGTTGCACCGCCCATGCCCTTTCGGCTCGCGCTGGAGCTCGCCGGAACTTTTCCTGTCCATGGTCCCCCGCGTGTCGTCTGGGCGGGCATTGGCGGAGAGACGGGCGCGCTATTGTCGCTCCAAGCTGCCGTCGAGAAGGCGCTGGTCGATGCAGGAGAAGCGCCCCAAGAGCAGAAATTCCATCCGCACCTCACGCTGGCGCGGGTCCGCGAGACTCTCCACCGGACAGCCGCCGCCGAGCTCCGCGAACGGCTCCGCCAACTCCGCTTCGACTCAGAGGCCGTCTTTGATATCAGACAGATCAGCCTCGTCCATAGCACGCTCACGCCGGAAGGCCCGATCCACCGTACGCTCGCCGAGGCCCCGCTCGCGGGGGCCTAGTCGGTTGCCAAGGAAACATCGCTTGACAAGAACGCTAGGCCCCAGTCCTTTCGGACTGCCCCTTCGAGCACCTCCGCAACACGCTACGCCATCAAGGCCTCCGATAGCCCTGGACACCTTTTCGTTGCCTGCGTCTTGAGGAAGGGCGAGGCCGACACAAGGAGGGCCCTTGAGATGGGCCCTCCTTGTCGTTCCTCACCGCCCTGTCAATCCCAGTTAGCGCCCAATAAGCTGGACCGCCACGGACCCGTTCCGAACCCTACACAAGCTGGTAAGCTCAAGGTGTAGGGGTAGCGCTGGGGCCGGATTCGTCGAGGTTGATGGTCGCTGGGAAATGTATAAAGCCACCTACCTCAAACTCCAGCCGGATGGGGCTGTTGATAGTCTTCTTGGCCTGGTCGATACTTGCGGAGCTAGGGACCGTTATCAGCAGTCCACTCGCGTCCGGGAGTGGACCCACTCCGTATCCTAATTTAAGCGCGGCTATCCGCTGCGTCTCCTGCATCAGCTCACCGTGCGAGTAGGGCGCGGGTTTTATCTCCACTGGAGCCGGCAGGCCAGATCCAGGCGCGGCGAGCATCGCGATGGAATGCGGTATTGGCCCCTTCCAGTACAGAATGACTCTCCGTCCCTGCTGGTCCACAGCGACGCTCCCATAACCCTCCGGATACGTAATCCGCAGGCTGGTCAGCCGTTCCGCGGTTTCGGCCAAGGGGGCCTGGCTGATCATACGAGAATCCTCTGTGGCCTGAGGGCTAATAGCATTGCCTCCGTCTTTGGGCGGTATCGACGACGTTGGCGAGGCCCCATCCGCCGTGCCGGTTGGGGCAGGAGAACCTGTGACCTGAGTTTGCCCGATCGTACCACCACAAGCTACCGTAACGAGCGCTAGGGTCAAGCTCATTGCTATCCACAGCTTCCGCATTACCAATCCACCTCTGGTGGTCTGGGCGCAAAGCGCCCTGTGCTTATAAGACGCCGGGAAAGGGCAAAAAGTTCCCAAGTCATCGAATAGAGCCTCGCGAAAGCATCACCATCGGGTCTCCGCACCTCGGGGTCTTATTAATACGTGTCCAGAGTTGCACCAAGCGCGACCAGTGCGGCTGATACATTTACGTGGAATACGCCCCAAGTACATACCCGGTTTGTGTACTGCCAACCCCGGCAAGCTGCTTCTGTGTTCGGGTCCCCGCCGTCTATAAAGCCAAGAGCATCTACGTAGCCAGACGTACTGGCAAGGGCATATGTCGGTCCACCACTGTCTCCAGCTCCTGCATCAGCCAGATCTTGCAGGTCAGCTGTCCAGAACCCAGGGCCGTTGCCCAGGGAATCAAGTTGGTCGACCGAAGTGATCTGGGCTACCCAATTACCACTCCCCGCCCCATCGACATATACGTTCTCATAAAGCATCCCATTATCAGGCGTCTCGTAGAACTGAACATACTCATACGGCGTAACGCCTTGGTCATAGGCGCCGGAGTAGACCACTGGCTCGTAAGTCTCGCCTGTCAATATCGTCGAATCAGTATTAGTCGGATCACCCGCTTCGGTCTCCCCTGCGGAGTTATTTGAGTCGGGTATGTACCAGTTCAAGGATGTTCCGCAGTGAGCGGCAGTAAGAATACCGCCGACGCTACCTTGGTGCACGGCAAAACTCGTTGAGCAGACGTGGTAGACGCCGTTGCCAAGCGGACGTTCAATAGCGTCACCGCCCCAATACGGGCTGATGTCGTTCCACCGGTCCCCAGTGGGAAACGAGAAGGGTATTGTTGGGCCTTGTACCGAGAATTTCAGCTTCATGCTGCTCGTGATCGCTTCTTTGACTCGCGAGAGGTCGCTGGAGTTGGCCGCCGTCACCTCAAGGCCGGAGAAATCAGAAAGCGCTCCAACGCCAGTAATGGGAAGCTTTAAACTGATGCCAAGATGCGAAATCCGCTGAGCCTCTCGGTCTAGCTCTGCTTCCGAATACGGCGCATCAAGGACCTGCACTACCACAGATGCGCGTAGCTGATTTATGAGCGATGCGACAGTTGCAGGCAATGGCCCTTTCCAATAGACCACTAGGGCGTTGTTAGCGTGGTCCAGACGCAAACCTGCGAGCCCATCTATTTGCTGATCTCGCACCAACTGCTGAATAGCATCCCCGGCATGCACCAATGGTATCTGGGCTACCATGATCGGGTCCATTTTCGCAGCATTTGCCGGGGTTGGAGTGGGGTCCACACCGGCTTTGGACGCGGCCGCGCTCGCTCCACTGGCACCCACCACAGCCAGCACCACGAACACCAGTGCGATGAGCACACCGATTCCTGTAAGGCGCCATGCCCATACTTTATGGCTTTTCGTCACCTCCATCGTGTTGCCTCCTGGTTTTGATTGACCATATCGCCTAACCGTTGAGGACTAGTATTTGGAGCGTAATTTATTCGATCAGTCACGAGATCAGTAGAATCACCGATTGGGGGTAACTGTTGGGTAGCAGTCGACAATCGGAGGAAAATACGAACCTTCCAGCGATAGCCACCCGCCAGCTGGCACTTTTGCGTGCTTACGCGTCGATCCGCGCTACCCCTCTACCAATGGGCAGAAGGGTCGAAGGACATCGCACTGGCTGTTCTCGGCCCGACGGTGTTGCTCACGGCCTGCGGAGCCCAGTCATTCCAGGCGTAACAAGGACGTTGTGGAGTTGATGTCAGGCGCGTGACGCGGCCAATGCCGCTGAACGGCCACCGCGCGACCGCGGGATGTGGCAGAGGAGATAGATAGTGTTACGGGATCGCCGGTCGAGGTCTTCGTGCCGGAGGCGCTCCGGATTGGCGCGCTGAGGGTGTGGAATCTGCGCGAACGGACGGAGGGCCCCAGAAGCTTCATTGGCAACTGACTCAGCCATGGCCTTTCGCCCCACCGACAAATGCCCGTTCCGCTTAGCCCCCTTATGGTGTTATAATGACAACGTAGGCCATGGTTCCGTCACCCACGGTGCCCCTGACTCTACCCCCCGCTACCGAACACCTTCCCCCGGTTCCCCGGCAGCCTATCGCTTACAGCTCACCATTTACTTACTAAGGTGGCTGGAATAGGACCAAAGGCGGGAGAAAGAACGCGTAGATGTGGGAATCTTAATCTGCTTGTGCCCACCCGCCAGCCCGTGAAGCCGTGGATCAAGAGTACCAAGGCCTGTGCATCTTGAGCACCTTGGTCACTGCTTGGCGGCCCATCTGCATGCGGTGCAAATAAATTGCGCCAATTCCGCGTGTCACGCCCCTCCATGCGCCAGGCCGTGGCCTGCTGGAAAGGATTTCAGTGTCACGCGCGTTGCGGGTCATTTGCGGGTGATCTGCGCATGATTTGCGGGTCTGTTGCGGGTATTTTGCGGGTTGTTGCGCATCGTTTTGCGGGTCCTGAGTGGTTGCCGCTCCGGTCGGGAGCTTGCGTGGCCTTGCTCGTAAGCTCCCTTGCCACCGGCCACCTTTTCGTGTCCGTGCGCATCTAAGATAACGGACGCCAAAGAGGAGGAAGCGCATGACAACGCAGCTAGAAACCCTCAGGTCCGTGGCCCGCGTCGTCCACGGCGTTCGGCAGCTGGAAGGCGGCGGCTTCGTCGTACGGAGGCCGTTCCCCGGCGCGCAGCTAGACATGGTGGACCCTTTCATGCTGCTGGACGAGATGGGGCCAGCAGACTACGGCCCGGGCGAGGCCGTGGGCGCACCCGACCACCCACACCGTGGGTTCGAGACGGTGACCTACATGCTGGAGGGCACGATGCACCACCGAGACTCCGTCGGCACGGAGGGCTGGATCGGGCCGGGCGCCGTGCAATGGATGACGGCGGGCGCTGGCATCGTGCACTCGGAGATGCCGTCGGACGAGATCATGGAAAAGGGCGGCCGCATGCACGGCTTCCAGCTCTGGGTGAACCTTCCCCGAGCCGACAAATGGGCCAAGCCCCGCTACCAGGAATACCCGGCGGAGAAGATTCCGACCGCCGTCAGCGACGACGGCAAGGTGTGGGTGCGGGTCATCGCGGGCGAGGCGTTGGGCGCCAAGGCCGTCATCGAGACGCACACTCCCATCATGTACCTGCATTACGTCCTACAGCCCGGCGCGCAGGTCACCCACCACGTGCCGCGGGACCACAACGCCTTCGCTTACGTGGTCAGCGGGAACGGCACGTTTGGACCGGACAAGGGCCAAGCGAGCGAGGGGGACCTCGTGGGCTTCAGCCGCGACGGTGACACCGTGAGCATCGCCAATGCGGGAGAGGCATCGCTCGGCGTTTTACTCATCGCAGGCGTCCCGCTCCACGAGCCGGTGGCCCGCTACGGGCCTTTTGTGATGAACACGCGTGAAGAGATCTACCAGGCCATCGAGGACTACCACGCTGGCCGCATGGGGCGGATCGGAGTTTAAGACTTCGTCGCTTCAAGACCAGGGCATACAAACATAGAGCAGACTCGGCAGGGGCCTGCCTCATCTGCCGTCAGCGTGTGTCTCAGGCCCACTTAGCGGGCTCTTTGAGGAACGTCTCTCTACAGCCTGGCGCGCAGAAGAAGTAGGTCTGCCCGTTGTACTCCGCCGTGCCGCCGGGCGAGTTGGCCTTGACCACTGTCATCTTGCAAACGGGGTCTACCGCGGTATCACCTGGCTTCCCAAAGATCATATCCATCTGGCTCATGAAGTCACCTACTCCAGGATTTGTACTACTCCGACGGCGTCAGGCGGCCCACGACAAGCAATAGACGATGGATGAGCGCGCGGTCTTTGCTCATCGGACGCGTCCACGCAGCCGCAGGCTGTTGGTGACAACGGAAACGGAGCTGAAGGCCATGGCAAGCGCGGCGAGCATGGGGTTCAAGACACCGCTGTCACCCAGCGCCCATCGGGCTCCTTCGGGTACGCCCTGACCGAAGACCACGTGCAGCACCCCTGCCGCCACGGGAATCAACACAATGTTGTAACCGAATGCCCAGCCGAGGTTCTGCCGGATGGTCCGGATAGTGGCCTTGGACAGGTCAATGGCGTCGGCAACGCCCCGCACGTCGGCCCGCATCAGCGCAATGTCCGCCGCCTCGATGGCCTGGTAGATCTCTTCACGCGTGTTCATCACAAAAGGCCCGTAGCGGGCCACCGGCTCGTGG
>JBJKQC010000382.1:0-9452 GCA_046705745.1 Dehalococcoidia bacterium | reverse complement strand
CGGCCAAGCGGTTGCCCACTCGCTTCTGGATGCCGGCGTCCGCGTCGCCCTGATCGGCCGCGACCGCGACCGCCTCGCAAAGGCCATCGGCGAGCGCGACCCCAACTCCCATCAACTGCTGGAGTGCGACGTCAGGGACGACGCCTCCGTCCGAGCCATGGTCCGCCGTGTGGAGCAGGCCTGGGGCCGCGTTGACATCCTCGTCAACTCTGCCGGCGCCTACCACGTTGCCCCGCTGACGGAACTCACCAACGAGGTCTGGGATGACCTCTGGCACACCAACGTCAACGGCACCGTCTTCCCAACCCGCGCTGTCTTGCCCGGGATGCTGGAGCGGCGGCACGGCATTATCATCGTCCTGTCCTCCGTCGCAGCCCACCGCGGCTATGCGGGCAACAGCCTCTACGCCGCCACCAAGTACGCCGTCACCGGCTTCGCCCGCGCCCTCACCACCGAGGTCCGGCGTCGAGGCGTCCGCATCGTCAACGCCTTCATAGGCCCCGTGGACACACCGATCTGGGACGGCAAGGAGCTGCCGCTGAAGCGCGAAGACATGCTCACCCCGCAGGAAGTCGCTAATGGCATCATAAACGCCATCACCATTTCCGACCGCCAGGTCCTGGAGGACGTCCTTCTGCTTCCCCAGGCCGGTCTCTACCCGTAGCCCCTCCCACGTGCCCCATAGGACACGAGGAGCCACTTGCCACACCCTGACGAGGAAGAGCGTGATGAAGGAAACATCCCTCGGTGGCACGCCCTCCTCATCTTGTCAGCCATTCGTCTTGCGCCTCCCGCGCATCAAGTACCATGCCGCTCCTAGAACCAGCCAGGCGCCACCTATCAGCCAGGCCTCCGCGTCCAGGAACGCCATAAGCCCAAGGCAGGAGCATCCGCCCACGACGGCAGCGATGCGCTGCACCGTGGACCCAGATTGCCTCATGACCCAGACCAGGGCCGCCACGTTCACCATGCCGTACACAGCCAACGACCCGAAGTTCGTCACGGTCGCCACCTGCTGCAGGCCGCCCAGAAAGGGCATCACCGCCATGATTCCGCCCGTGGCCAGCACCGCAATGTGCGGCGTCCCGAACTTGCGGTGGACCTTGCCGAGGGCGCTGGGCAGTGAGCCATCACGGCCCATGGCGAAGGCCACGCGGGAGACGCCAATCATGGTCGTCAGCAGGACGCTCGCCGTGGCGGCGATGGCGGCGACGCTCACCACGGACTCCAGCCAGACCAGCTTCATGCCCGAGGCGACTGCCTCGGCGATGGGCGAGTCCGTGGCGGCTAGTTGCTGGTAGGGGGCCAGCGCTACGGCGACGAACCCCACCAACAGGTAGATTACCCCCGATAGCGCCAGGGAAAGCACTACCGACTGAGGAACGGTCCGAGTGGGATCAATTGTCTCCTCCGCCGCCGCGGTGGACCGCCCAAAGCCGATGTACGCAAAGAAGATCAACGCCGCGCCCCTGAACACCCCTGCGACGCCCGTGGGCATGAAGGGATGGAGCAGGGACAAGCGCAGGTGGAAGAGTCCCAAGGTGACGAACAGGCCCAGCACCGAGACTTTAAGGATGACCAAAAGCGCGTTGAGCACCGTCGCTTGCTTGATGCCGACCAGCGTGACCAAAGTGACCAGCAGCACCGCCACGACGGCCACAGGGACCAAGGGGAGCCAGGGCACGAAGATGTCTACATAGCCGGCCAGGCCAAGGCTGACGGCCGCCCCAGCGACGACGCTCTCGAAAAGCCAAAGCCACCCGGTTATGAAGCCAGCGAAGGGAGATATGACCTTCTCCACGTACGCATAGGGGCCGCCTTCCAAAGGGAATGCCGTGCTGAGAATTACGTAGCTGACTGCCGTGAGAGCAGCAACGACTCCCGCCACGAGGATGGAGAGCACGAGCCCAGGCCCGGCCAGACCCGCCGCCACTCCGACCACGACAAAGATGCCTGCTCCGATGATGGCCCCAAGCGCCAAAGCGGTGGCATCGAATAGGCCAATGCTGCGTCTCACGGTGAGCTCCTGGCCGGTCCCGTGGCCATGTGCAATTGCCGGCCATGAGCCTGCGAATCAACTGCGGGCCGACATCCCACACCGGCCCTGTCTGTTGCCCCCGCAAGCGCTGGGTTCACTCGGCCTCTGCCTGGGCCCGCACCAAGAGGACTGGGCAGTTCGACTGTCGGATGATGAAGTCCGCCACGCTGCCAAGGATCCAACGTTGGAGGCCCGACCTGCCATGGGTAGTCATGGCGATAATCGTGCTAGGAGAGTGCTGTACCGATTCCAGAACAGCAGGGGCGGCTTCGCCGGTGAGCACTTGGGTCGTAATGGATGATACGCCCTGGTCCCGAACCCTGGCCGCTACGTCGTCCAAGTAATCGGAGGCCGTAGTCTCGGCGCGTTTGAGCAGATCGTGGTAGCCCTCGAAGCCATTGGCATCGTGGCTTCTTGGCGGCGCTACTCGCACCAGGTCCACCTGAAGGCTGAGGGCCTTGGCGAGTCCGGTGGCGTGCGAGAGCGCTTCTTCCGCAGCCAGCGACCCATCCAACGGCACCACTACCCGGGTCAGGCCAACCTGGCTATCGGCGCTCTCCTGACGGGGCCTGACGACCAAAATCGGTCCCTTGCTTGCCGTGATTACCTTGGTGGTCACGCTGCCGAGGGCCAGCCGGAGTACGCCAGACCGGCCATGGGTAGACATGATCGTGAGCGTATCAGGCCCGGCGTGCGCGAGGATCTGCGAGGCAGGTTGCCCTTCCTCGACGATGGTCGCAACCGTCAACTCTTCCTTTCGGAGCTCCAAGGCAACTTTCGACAGGTGGTTCTGCGCGCTCTCCCGCAAATAGGCGATAACCTGTTCTTGAGCGCTATAGGGAACGTAAGAGTATTGGTAGTCGTCGTAGGGGAGCACGTAGATCCTTAGGAGGCGCACCTCAGAGCGAAACGCCTTGCCGAGCAATACGGCATAGGGCAACACGGCCTCCGCCAGAGTCGAACCATCCAAAGGCACCAGCAGTGTCGAATACATGGGACACCTCCGCGACTTTATCAAGTCGGATCCACCAAGCCGCCAACGCTCCTGGCTTGTCGATGACCGCCTGAACACGAGCGGACCGGCCCAGTTTACGGCCAGGTTATCCGGCGCCCGTGTGTGAGTCGTGAAACTGGCTCTTCATCTTATGACAGAGGCGTGAGTACGACACCAAGGCTTGCGAGGAGAAGCGATACAGCAGGAGCGGAAAGGGTCCGGGGATCATGGACGCGAAGGCGCTTTGAACCAGTTCTCGGTGCGCCGCCAGCATGGTGGGCGGTAGAGGACTCGAACCTCTGACCTCCGCGATGTCAACGCGACGCTCTAACCAACTGAGCTAACCGCCCATCTCTGCCAGTCCAAGAAGGCCAGTATAGGTTCGCGTGACGGGAAGCGTCAACGCAGCGCCGCACTCTCAGCAGCACATCCGACACTGCGCTGAGACGGCACGGTGTCCGCCCCGCCTCCCTCGGCGGCCTGTCCTGCAGGCAGGGACAGTATTGCCGTGCCGGCACGCGGAAGGCCGTCGTGAGATCGCGCTTCAGACCTAATACTATAGGACTAGGCATTTTGTGTTGTGACAGTCCATCATCGGTGTTAGAATCCTTGTGTCCGAGAAAAAGGTCAGGGAGGGGCAGGGATGGAAGCAGTTCTTCCGAAGTGTCAGGTCTGCGGTACAGGGGACCTGGTGCCTCTCTCCGACTTCGGCAGCCAAGGCGCGCCTATCCACTACAAGGCATGGGTCTGCACCAATCCCGTCTGCGGCTTCAACATCAAGATCCGCAATGGCGACGTCTACTTGAACGAGCCCATCAGCAACGGCTCCGTCCACACGCCGCGGGTCCGCTAGCCTCCCGCCGTCACGCCTCTTTCACGCTCACAGCCGTCTGTGTCACAAGTGGATTACGGGCGTGTTGTACGCTCTCATCAAGAAGTCCAGGGCATGCGCCGCAAGCTCCCGTTTCGCGGGCGGTTGTGGCCGTCGCATCTGGGCATGATTTCATGATCGGCAGTAGCCCCAAGAGGACAAGGAGGTAAGTCATGTACCGGCGAGTGCTGGTCCCATTGGACGGTTCGGAGGTGGCGATGCAGGCCTTGCCCTACGCCGCCATGTTAGCGAAGGCGCTGAGCGCGAAGATGGCGTTGCTGGAAGTGGTCAGCCCTGTCCCCCGCGAGCTGATGGACAGGGCATCGCGGCAGTATGAGGACGGGGAGCCAGGTTATCCGCAGTCTGCCCAGCAGTGGGATGCGGTCCAGGCCAAGGGACGCCAGGCCGCGGCCAAGCGATTGGACGATGCCGCGCACCCCCTGAGGCAGTCGGGGCTCCAAGTGGACACGCTCGTGGTGGAGAATGACCCGGCCGACGGCATTACGCAAGAGGCCTCCCGAGAGCCAGACACGCTGATTGCCATATCGACACATGGCCGATCGGGCATCGGTCGCTGGGTACTCGGCAGCGTGACGGACAAGGTCGTCCGCCTGGCGGATGGACCGGTACTGGTGGTGCGCGCGCACGAGTCCCCGGCGCAGGAGCCCAAGATCGATCGCGTCATCCTGGCGTTGGATGGCAGCGAGGCCAGCGAGAAGGCAGTCCCCCACGCCGCGCAAATCGCCAAAGGGCTTGGCGTGGGCATCACCCTGCTGCGCTCCATAACCCCCCTAGTGTACGGTGATGCCTATGTAGAGTACATCCCCGCGTGGAATGACGATCTATACCAGGATGTCGCCAAGGACGTGAAGGACTACCTTGACAAGATGGCTAAGCGCGGGCGCGATGAAGGCGTCATGAGCGTGAGAGAGAGCGCGCCGGACGGCTACGCGGCATCCGTGGTCCTCGATGAGGTGGGGGCGGAGGGCGACAAGCTGGTGGTGATGGCGACGCACGCGCGCTCCGGCGTGGGGCGCCTGGTGCTCGGGAGCGTAGCGGACCGGGTGGTGCGGCACAGCACCGGGCCGGTGCTATTGGTGCACCCGCACGGCGAGTAGCAGCCGCGCCATCCTGCGAAGCGAGAGAGGCCGCCCTGTGAGGGCGGCCTCGGCTTTCATGGCCGTCAGGCAGTCCAGCGCCACGCGCCTTCATAAAGTGCTTGGACGGCGGCACGGACGTCCTGCGGCACGTACCCGCGGCGGCGGAGAAAGGCCTCTTGTAAAGTGGTCAATTCCATGCCGCACTGGATGCAACGGATATAAGACTCTTCTATCTCCTGCTGAAGTTGGAGATCCCCTTCGCACCGGGGACACGCCTTGTACCAAAACCTCACTGGTTACCTCCTTCTCCGAAAAGCCTGGGCGCGCCGCTTATGAAACTACACGCGCCCATTAGGCAAAGCGAGGGCCAAGAGAGGGGGTATTGATAGCACAGGCGGCTTAGCCGCTTTTGGCATTCCGAGTATGACGACGCCAACCTTCCGCCACAACGCGCGGCGCCGGCTGCTTTGCTGTAATGGGAACGCGCCCAAGGGCCAATAGGCCCGCGACCTGCAGATGGTTCAGTTCCCTGCCGCACTGCAGACAGTGGACGTAAGGTGTGCCCTGCACGTCACGGTCGAGTATCAAGTCTCCATTACAGCGAGGGCATGCCTTGTACCAAAGTTTCATGTCCCACCTCCTGCTAATTTTCACTGATGAGCGTCTTGACCCGCTCCAGTAATGCCCAAGGGTCGAAGGGCTTGGAGATGAACCTGCCCCGAATGCTGGCGTCCATCCGGATAACCTCGCCCCGGTCCCTGGCGGAAATCACCAACCAGGGAGGGCGTTCGCCGTGGCTGTGCAGCCACTGGAGAACATCTCCCGAGCGGCTGTCCGGCAGGCCCAAGTCCAGCACGACGCCGGACACCCCGCCTTCCCCCAGCCTGGCCAGCGCTTCCGTGCCCGTCCCAGCTTCGGTGATGTCCACTCCGGCGGCCTTGAACACCATACGAAGCATTCGCCGGACGCTCAGATCGTCCTCCACCACGAGCACCCGTCTATGCCCATTTGCTCGGAAAGTGTTGCTGGTCATCCGCCTTTTACCCCGCTAGCTTCAAAGCATCTGCCCATAGCGTAGGCGTAGCGCATGTGCTACCCGTGAACGGGCTGGGGGTGAAACGTGAGGACGTTGTGAAGAGAAGTCAGATCCCAGCGGGCCGCGTCATCCGGTATCCGACCTGCGGCTCAGTGAGGATGTAGCGGGGGTTGCGGGCATCGTCGCGCAGTTTCTTGCGTAGATTGCGGACAAAGGAGCGTACCAGCTCGCTCTCGCCGGAGTACTCGGGGCCCCAAACGGCGTGCAAGATGTGTTCGTGGGTGAGCACGCGCCCCGCGTTAATGGCGAGTTCCAGCAACAGCTTATACTCCGTAGCCGAGAGCACCACGACCTCGCCATTGATGGTCACACGGCGGTCGTTGAAGTCGATCTCCAGACCCTCATGACTATAGGGCGGGCGGACCTCCATGCGGTCCGATAGGACACGGCGGCGCAGGGAGGCCTCAATGCGGGCAATGAGCTCGGAAGGAGCGAAGGGCTTGGTCACGTAGTCGTCCGCGCCCATACGCAGGGCCCTCGCCGCCAGCTCGCGGTCGTCCCGCGCGGTGAGGAAAATGACCGGGACTCCGCTGAACTGCCGTAGGCGTGATAGCAGACCAAATCCGTCCATGCCTGGAAGGCCGAGGTCCATGACAACAAGGTCCGGTGCTTCCGCCTCGACCAGCCGCAAGGCTTCCTGAGGATCGGTAACGGGCACAGGATGGAACCCCGCCTCCTGCAGCGTCCGTTGCACGTAACGCAGCACCTGTGGATCGTCGTCTACCACCAGCACCTGGGTCCGCTGACCAGGACGTCCGATATGGCCGAGGTGCTCCGACCGCTGCGTCACGTCAATGGGTGGCGCCGGTTCGTCCGTTGCAGGGGCCTGCGCAACGCCCAGCGGCAGGATGAAGGTGAGAGTGGTCCCCTGTCCCAACCCTGGGCTCTCTGCCCAAATGCGACCGCCGTGCGCCTCCACAATGCCCTTGCAGATGGCGAGGCCCAGACCGTTGCCAGGGCTCATTCGTCCCTGTTCGTCCGGCAGCTGGGCGAACTTCGTAAACAACTGCCCTGCTTGATCTGGAGAAATTCCGCGGCCGTGGTCCTTGACCTGCACGGTCACCTGATGAGCGTCATGGGTAACCGTGACGTCGATGGGCATATTGGGAGGCGAGAACTTGGCCGCGTTGTTTAGCAGATTCACCAGGACCTGCAAGATACGGCTCGGGTCGGCATTGACCAGCGGAACCCCTGCCAAGCCGGACGTGCGGACTTCTCGCACTCCCCTGGTCCTTGCCAGGGAGAGAGCGGCCTCATTGACGATTGCCGCCAAGTCCATGGGTTCCGGCGATATCGCCAGCGTCCCGGCCTCGATGCGTGTAACGTCCAGCAGGTTGTCGACAAGCTCCTTCAGGCGGTCCGACTGCTCGTCGATGATGGAGAAGAGCTCCCGAGTCTCGTCGGGGGAAAGGGGACGCCTGGTCCCCAGGGCCATGGCGGCAGAGCCTTTGATGGCGGTAAGGGGGGTCTTCAGCTCGTGGCTCACCATCCCCAAGAACTCGTTGCGGAGCTTCTCCATCTCGGCAATGGGAGAAATGTCCTGGATGACCGTGATCGCGGACGATATATTGCCGTCCAGGTCATACACAGGCGCCGCATTGACGAGCGCCGGGACAATGCGCCCATCCTGAAAGACCAGCTGAAGCTCCTCGGCGATGACCCGTTCACCGCGCAAGAGCGCACGCCGAAGAGGGAGCTCCTCCCGTGGGGGCTCGGTGCCGTCGGGCCGCAGGTACTTGACAGTCCGCTCCATGTCGATAGGCGATCCGTGTTCGCCCACGGCCATGCCCAGCAGCCGGGCGGCCTCACGGTTCACGAGGTCAACGTGGTGACCCAGGGCGGAGACCACGAAAACTCCTATGGGCGAGACCTCCAGGAGTGCCGTGAGGCGGGCCTGCTGGTCTTGGGCCTCCTGATGCAGGCGGGCGTTGTGAATGGCCATGGCGGCCTGGTCCGCCAGGAGGACGAGCATCTGCTCGTCCTCCTCAGAGAATTGCTCCTCTCCTATCTTCTCGGTCAGGTAGAGGTTCCCCAGCGCCTCGCCTTCGTAGCGGACCGGCGTTCCCATGAAAGACTTCATGGGCGGGTGGTTCGGCGGGAAGCCGACCGAGGCTTCATGCTGGGAAATGTCGGCAACGCGTATGGGCTCTTGCAAGGTCTGCAAGAGCCCGAGCAGGCCCCGCCCGCGAGGGAGATCGCCGATGCGAGTCCGTTGCTCTTCCGTGACGCCGTGGGTGATGAAATCGGTGATGTTTCCGTCCGCGCCGAAAAGGCCTAGCGCCCCATACCGGGCGTCCGTGAGCTCGCAGGCGGCCTGGACCACCTCCTGCAAGATGTCCGTGGGATCGAGGGTACCCGTCAGGCGGCGGGCGAGACGAGCAAACAGCGCAAACCGCGCCTGGAGGCGGTCCCGCTCCGTGCGAAGGAGCGCGGTTTCAGTTGGCTCTGGAAGTATCTCAGCGCTTTTGAGATCGTCTTCAGTCTGCGCCATCGGCCCGAAATGTCTCGCTCAGATTGCTTTTACTAGGTCAGCCAAGTCCGTACGGACTGAGCAAAACACCAGCGTGGTTGATAGTTTACCACTGCGCGCGTTCCAACCGGTCCCAGTCCACGATGTTGATCGGCAGAGGGGTTGTCGTTCGAAGCCCTCCATCACCTCGCCACTCTGGACCTTCCACCGTGGACCAGCCCTTTTGCACAGAAGGAATATATTCGGTTGACCTGTCGATAACAAATCGGCTACCGCCGGAGAGCGGTAGCAGCCCCGATACGGCCGTCCGTTGCATATTCGTCCAATGCCAAAGCCTTATGACGGGAAGAGCGGCGCCAACGTGTAAAATCCGCGTGTTTGGTATCCCCTGAGCCAAAGGAGGCCCACGTGGAGCTTAGCGAAGCAATGCCCCTTCTACGCGACAACCACACCGCTATCGTCAGCACCGCCGGACCCTCGGGCAAGGTCCAAGCGACTGTTATCAGCGCCGGCATGCTGAACGGGAAAATGGCCTTTGCGTCCCGCGGCCACACGGTGAAGGTAAAGAACATCAAGCGGACGGGCCGGGCCACAATCACCGTCATCAAGCTGGACACGCGCAGATACGTCACGGTCGAGGGGCCAGCCATGGTCCAGGACTGGGACGACAAGATCGCCGACAAACAGATCGCACTGCTGCGGGAGGTCTACACCGCTGTGGGTAGGCCGCCGGAAAAATGGGGCGACTTCGAAGGCGCCATGCGCGCGGAAAAGCGGTCGGTGGTACTGGTGTCGCCCGAGCGGATTTACGGCAGCCTGACGGTGCGGTAGTACCTCCGGCCAGCGGCGAAGGCGCGAGGGCCATACACACCAGGTATCTATG
>JBJKQC010000381.1:0-7341 GCA_046705745.1 Dehalococcoidia bacterium | reverse complement strand
CCGCCACCGCCAGCGTCAGGCCACGTTCGCCGATCATGCGCGCCGCCTGCCTCGCCAGGGCTAGCTCCGATTCAGCCATCGCTCATTCATGCCTGCCACTCTCCGCGATCGCCTCGAAGACTGCTCCCTTTCCATCATTCGCTCGAAAGTAGGGGCGTCCTCCCCTGGGAGGACACCACCATGACTTGGGGGTGGAGGTGTTTCCGTTCGTCCTGAGCGCGCCGCAGTCGAAGGACGGACCAGCGTTGGCCTACCGTCGCGGCCCGTTCCTGTAAACCCAGCACTTTCATCCGTCGTGCAACGGGTTCATCCCCTATCGCCGATTCTGGCTTCCGCCGGAATCTAGGGGCCTCCGCCTTGCAGGACGTCCGTCCTACGGTGGATGCGTGTTTCATCGCCCCTTGAATCGTGGCTGACGCTTCTCCACGAACGCCCGATAGCCCTCGCGCCGGTCTTCTGACATCGCGAGGATGGTGGAGCACCGCTGCTCGTACTGGATGCCGCTGTCCAGGTCCACGTCAATGGCCACGTTCACCGCTCCCTTGATCGCGGCCACGGACAGCGGCGGCATGGCCAGCAGGCGCTCCGCCCATGCTCGCGCCTCATCCATGAGTTTGTCGGGCTCCACGACTTTGTTGACGATGCCCCACGCCTCCGCCTGGGCGGCGTCGATGAAGTCGCCGAAGAGCATCATCTGCTTGGCCCTTGCCGGGCCGATGAGCCGTGGCAGGCGCTGCGTGCCGCCCGCGCCGGGCAGGATGCCGCGCGTGACCTCTGGCAACGCGAACCGGGCCGCCGAGCTGGCGATACGGAGGTCGCAGGCCAGGGCCAGCTCCAGTCCGCCGCCTGCGGCGGTCCCGTTGATAGCCGCGATGAGCACCTGGTCGAGCCTCTCCATGCGCCGGAAAGTGGGTGATATCTGGGCGGAGGTGCGCTGGAGGGCGAAGTCGTCCGGGTTTTCGGCGCGCTCCTTGAGATCAGCGCCGGCGCAGAAGGCACGCCCTGCGCCAGTGAGGATGACCACCCGAACTTCCGTTTCCGTCTCCAGGTGCGTCACCAGGTCTGCCAGCTCGGCGGTCAGGTTGCGCCCGATGGCGTTCAGCCGGTCTTCGCGCGTCAGCGTGACGATTGCCAGCGGGCCTTCGGTCTTTAAACGCAGGTCGGTGTATGGCATGGCGCCTCCGGTGGACCGATGGTTAAGCGGGCCACGACGGCAAAGGGACGTCTTGACCTGCTCCAGAGGCAACACTATAGTCGAACGAGGTGCGTCACGTCCCAGTAGCTCAGTTGGATAGAGCGGCTGCCTTCTAAGCAGCGGGTCGCGGGTTCGAATCCTGCCTGGGACGCCACTTCGTCTCCCGGCGCCGCAGCGCGCTGTCCCATGCCTAGCGTACTCAGTCCTGTTGCCTGTCGGTCGTACGTGGCCGTTTCACCCCTCCAATTTGCTCTCTCTAGCTGATACTGGATGGACGCTTGTCCTGTATCAATAGATTAATAGTGCTCCGGGCGTTCCGGGGTGTCGACGCTTGGACGATAACCGAATTGGAGGCGAGGATGAGACCGGCGAGGAAGAGTGTACGTCGCACGTTGGCTTGTACAGCCGACAGCGAGATATGCCCTCCCTTGTTGTCAGAGGACCATGTCGCAAACCGGGAAACACATGCGAATAATCTCTCCAGCTCCCCGAGATGCCTGGCGACAAGTGTTGGAAAACAATGCAGACGCAACGGTCTTCCAGACCCCGGAATGGACCGACTGCATGACCGCCGTGGGTGGGTATGAAGACGCCAGCCGCCTTTACGAGACATCCGACGGACGACTTATACTCATGCCCATGGGCCGATGGAGGCCAGCATGGAGCCCGTCGGTCTTCGAAGCATCCATGCCCCACGGGTGGGAGTATGGGGGCCTTCTTTCAAATGGGCCAATCACCGCTCACGACCTCATGGAGGTAGTGGCGGACCTCAAGCGTCGTCCGTTCGCCAGCACGTTAGTCCTGCCTAGTCCGTTGACTAGCGACGTATGGTCCGCCGCTCGGGGATCGTCCGGCCTGAAGGCGACTTGGCTCACGGAGCACATCCTGGACCTTGAAGGCGGCTTCGACAGTGTTTGGTCCGCGCGCTGGAGTAGCGCCACAAGGACCAAGGTCCGCAAAGCCGAGAAATCCGGCATCTCCGTGGAATGTGACACGACGGGCAGGCTCATTCCGACCTACTGTGCGGTCGAGGATATCTGGCTGGAGCAGCGGGCAAAAGAGCGACACCTCCCGGTCAGCCTCGTCAAATGGGCCGGGCGCAGAAGGGATCCCCGAAAGAAGATGCAGGCGCTGGCCCAAGCGCTGGGCGGCTCCTTTTTGACCTGGGTTGCCTGGTTCGAAGGTCGGCCCATCGCCGCGGCCATCCAGCTTCTTTATGGCCGCCACGCCCACTATTGGCGTAGCGCGAGCGTCAAACGCTTCACGCGCTCCACCCGGGCCAACGACTTGCTGCAACGGTTCATGGTCGAACGAGCGTGCCAGGCTGGGTGCCGCTACTACCATATGGGCCAGTCGGGCGGCGTTGCCTCCCTGGAACATTTCAAAGAGCGATTTGGTGGCGTGCCCTACCGGTTTGCGGAGTACTACGTGGAGCGAGTTCCCGTTCTTCGCACCGCATACGGGCTCCAGCGACTGCTACTCGCAGAAGCGGACAATGTCGCCAGATTGCGTGGAATGTGGCAATGCAAGGCGGCCGTGCCTTAGCTCAGGAATTATGTTTGGAGCGGAGTACGCCAATAGCCGGGAGGCCGATGGATGCAGTGGAACGCCTTTAAAGCGACCTGCGGTCGCCTCCTTAAGGGCAGAAAGCCGTTGCAGCTGCCGCGGTTGATGCTGCCGCTATGGGGGACGATGACATGGGCAGATTCCTTAGTTGGGCTTGGCTATCTGGTTTGGCCCTTTAGGCTGGTCCGGGGCCCTGCAATTACCGCACTTGAGGAGGCTTTCGCACGCAAGGTCGGCGTCTCCCACGCAGTCACATTTTCGGCCGGTCGCGTCGGACTGTACGCCATCCTACGCGGCCTCGGCATCGGCGCCGGGGATGAAGTCCTCTTGCACGTGCCCACCCACATCGTGGTGCCCGACGCCATACGGTACACCGGCGCAACACCGGTTTTCGTCGACTGCAACCCGAGCGACTACAACATGGACCTGCAGCATGCCGAGAACCAGGTCACCCCGCGGACCAAGGCAATCGTGCTTCAACACACCTTCGGGATTCCGGTCGACATGGATGCCGCCCTTGCGCTCGCCAAACGCCATGGATTAGCCGTCGTTGAAGACTGTGTGCATGCCCTCGGAGCAACCTACGGAGGCCGGCCGGTCGGCAGCCTGGGCACAGCCGCTTTCTTCAGCATGGAGGAGACCAAGGTCATCTCGAGCATGATGGGTGGTGTCGCCGTGACGGACGACCCGCACCTGGCGGCCGCTCTGCGCTCATTCCAGGCGACGTGCGGATGGCCTAGTACATCGCTCGCGGCGCGATATGTGACCAAGCTGGTGCTTTACCATGTGCTTGGCCAGCCCACCATCGCATGGCTGTTCTATCCCCTGATTTCCTCCCTCCGGAGAGCGAACTGGGTGAATATCGCGCCTACTCCAACGACCGAGGAAGAGCAGCTTGGCCTCAAGCCGAACGGCTACGAGCAACGGTTAAGCAACGCGCAAGCTGCCATGGCACTGCGCCAGCTTTCTCGGCTTGATTCCAATCTGAAACATCGGCGCAGGATCGCAGAACTGTACCGAACCCGACTGTCTGCGCAAGCAACGCTTCCATTGCCATCACCAAAAGCCGAACCGACATACCTGCGATTTCCACTTTGGGCAGAAGACCGCCCATCTGCTATTCGAAGGACCGCCGGGTCTATGGCCGCGGGCCTCTGGTTCACATCGGTGCTTGAGGAATCTGAGACTCCACAGCACGGGGGCTATCGAATGAATTCCTGCCCGATTGCTGAATCGGCCGCCGGCCACCTGATCAATCTGCCGACTCACTTGCGAGTCACCGAACGAGACGCAGAACGGATCGTCCAATCGTTGACAGGTGTGCGTCTTCGGCGGATGTCAGTTGCCACTGATCACGCGGCACCAACATCGTTCAAGTCAGGAGGGCCCGACTAACGCTATCAGCAGAGCCGGGCAACGGCGCAGCGCCACCCTTGAACGTCAATCCGCTGGGCCTGCCCTGAGACGTGTCCTTAGGGACACGCGCGGGCATCGCAAAGCTGGAGCCTGCCTGGCGCACCCCCCTCCTTGTAACCACGATGGCTTTGGCGGCAAGCCCCTGAGCACGGTGGTACCTCCATCTACAACTGGGGCGGCACGAGAACAATCTTACCTACGTGCTGTTTCTTGAGAAACGCCTGTTGCGCCTCGACGATTTGCTCAAGAGGGTAGACCGCAGCTATGACTGGTCGTATCTCTCGCTGCTCGATGTACCGGACTAGATGAGGGAAGACATTGCGTTCCAAGACGGTGCATCCGAAGAGTGATAGGTCATTCAAGTAGAACTTGCGTAGGTCGAGTCCGGCTATCGGCCCCGCGATAGCCCCGGCGATGGCATATCGTCCTGCCCTTGAGAGAACGTCTAGAAGCCTGGGCATCTCTGGTCCGCCCACAACATCGATAATGACCTGTACGCTTCCCTTGCCTAAAGCGCTGACAGGGTCCTCATCTCGGTCAAGTACTCTGGAAGCCCCCAGGGCTTTTACTTGGTCAGCTTTTGAGCTCCCGGCGATCCCGATCACTTCCGCACCCCTTCGCCTCGCCAGCTGTACTGCCGCGGACCCTACGCCTCCAGAAGCGCCGGTGATAAGGACTGTATCCCCATTCTGTACGGCGGCTCGACCTAACATGTTCTCGGCGGTCGAGTAGGAGCAGGGGAAAGAAGCCAGTTCCACATCTGTCATCTCGCTCTCTACGTGAAAGGCATGTGCAGCAGGCACGCTGACGAATTGCGCAAAACCTCCATCGCATTCGGAACCAAGGAACCAGATGGCACCGGGCGGGACCAGGCCGCCTTCCCGCAGACAGGGCTCTACAAGCACGCGCTCTCCAATTCTTGCCGGGTTCACCCCGTCGCCCACTGCTACAATCTCCCCGCACACATCGATGCCCTGAATCCTTGGGAAAGCCAAAGCAGAGCCGGTCCAAGCCGCATCGGCCGGTTGCCCATCGACGATTTTTGCAGCGTCGCCCTCACCGGTCGCCCCGCTCACGGACTGCGAGTACCAGCCTATGCGCGTGTTGATATCCGTATTGTTCACCGCAGCGGCGCCTATTTGGATCAGTACCTCGCCAGCCTGAACGTGAGGAACGGGGACATCAACTCGATATTTGAGCTGTTCAAATCCACCGTGCCCTACGAGAAGTACGGCGTGCATGGACTGAGGCAGTGAATCGACGCTCATATCGACATTCATTGGGTTGTTCCAGAAACTGACGTCCTCTGTCGAAGACTCATGATCGGCACGAAGAGCTTATGGGGGGAGAATCGCATGACCGTAAACAGATTAACATTGAGGATGAGCGTGCTAAGGACTTGAGTTCACTCACACACAGGGCATCGTCGCTCCAGTTTCAGTCGCCGGATGCGTGCCGCGGCCACGTAAACGAGTCCAAGCGTGACAATTTCACGCTTGAACAGACGTGCCCTAATGTCTCTATCTTCTCCAAGTGTGCGACGAAATCGCCAGGAAAGAACCTTCGCGACACTGTCGAGCGGGACACTGTCGAGCATCCGCGCCGGCCATGGCAGCCCCTCCGGGTTCATGTTCAACAAGGAACCGGGCGGCTGTAACGCCCGAGATCCTGGACATAAGCCGGATAGCAATCCCCATCTGGGCCACGGTTCCGGTTAATGACTGCGCCGATCTTGGTAAAAGGTCCGCGCATGGAGCATGCCATCACCGGCTTTCTACCTCCTGAGAAGCCGACCGCCAGTCCCAATCCGCCTGAGGCGCCAGCCTCTTGTTGCTAGCCGGGCAAGAGCATCAGCTAGCCGCGCCTGGCCATCCTCGAGTATCCGCCCCGCCCCGCTACCCGCCCTGGCCGTAGTCCCACTCGTAGTTGGGGTCCTGGTAGCACACCTCGGGCATGAGGCTCTTCATCCCGCGTTTCGCCAGCTCGTTTTCGAACGTCTCGCGGATGAATAGGTCCTCGGCGGGGTACTCGATTTGGTCGCGCTTGGTATCGATGACGTTTTCCGACCCCAGGTTGATCAGCCTCGGTGAGTGCAGGGCCAGGTAGCGGCAGGGGGTGCCGCTCACGTTGAAGTGCTGGTGGAACCAACGGTTCGGTGGGACGAAGACGCTGCCCTCATGCCAAGGAATGGTTACCTTCTCGCGCCCTTCTTCCCACATGACCGAGTATCCTTCGCCGGCGGGGATTACGATGACGACGCCCGGACCATGGCGGTGGGCCTTCTTGTAGGTCTGCGCCGGAAACACCGACATGTGAGCCCAGTTCTCCGAGCCGGGGAACTGGATGCTCACCAGGTGCCCGCCGGCCCCACGGCCCCAGAAGGGCACCAGCCGGTCCCAAGCCCGCATGTCCGGGAAGAAGTTGCCGTACCAGATTTGACGGAACCGTCCCTGGCCGAGGTCCACTCGCTGGGCGCTGGCCTCCGCGTAGAAGCGCCCGTTGGAAGCATCCAAACGCTGGGGGTCTTCCATCGGGTTGGCGAAGTAGAACTCGGGCTCGGGCCGGGCCTGCATGGCCAGGGGTAGGTAGTTCTGATGCAGCAGGCGGGCGGGTTTGTCACCCTGCATGTTGGTCAGCTGGTAGGAATGGTCGTGGGGCAGGAGAAACAGGCTGTGCTTCTGCCATTCGAAGGTGATATCGGGCATCCCGTTGCCGCGCGACACCGTGGTGGACCCTCTTCCCTCCGCCACGTAGACCACTTCGTCCAGAGCGAACCTGACGGGCGGGAGCGTCTTGCCGGGCGGGACCTCCGTGACCCTGGCCTCGGTGTAGCCCTCTTGGCCGGCGAGCTGGAGGAACGCTGCGTTGCACTCCCGCTCCGGCCACCAGCCCAGCTCCACCGTCCTCACGTCATCGACGAAATACCCACGATGAATGGGCAGCCCCAGCGTCCGTATCCACCGCTCGTGTGGCGCTACGAAGCTGGCGATGCCGTCGCTCCCGGCCTGGGACTGCTTCTCCGCCTGCGGTCGATTCATGGTTTCTCCTCATGTAGGGGCGATGCGTGCATCGCTCGCGGCTCCGTCATTCGCTAGAACATGCGCCCGCCGGTGCCGGTGTAGGGGCGGGTAGCGCCCGCCCTAACGCCTGCCGTGCGCCTCCTC